>NZ_LVCU01000569.1:0-26738 GCF_001647185.1 Rhodococcus sp. EPR-147 | reverse complement strand
GAGCGTCGAGTTTCAGGCGTCCCCCCGACGAGACGTGCGAACACTGGACATAATCCTGCCACGAAGAGTCATTCGTTCGCGCTATATGAATATCCGTTTACGGGGGAAATAGATAGCGTTAAGTGAGGTGGTTCACAACGCGAATTAATTGATCGGCGAACCGAAACCGCGCCTTTGCGCAGAGTTAACGTGGCCGCAATGAATGCACCGAGAAATGGGCGCGTCGAACCCAATCAAAAGGGGCATGCGGTTTGCGAATTAACAATCGGTCGATCGAATTTATTCAGCGGGTGACGGTCGCTCCGACGTACGGTGTCCAGGTGATCGCGCCGTACTGGAACGTCACCCGTACGCCGCCGCCGTACTGCGGCATCTCGTCGCTCGTTGCGGGCCCCAGGGTGGGATCCCAGGCGCTGTAGATGCCCCCACCGATGTTGTGGGTACCGCCGATGGCGGTGGAGAACACACGGAGGCCGAAGGGGCTGTCGAAATCCTGGTAGGTGCCGTTGAACGGCGTCGTCGGGAGAAATCCGGTGGCCCTGATCGATTCGGCCACAGCGCGAGGAACGGCGACGAAACCGTTTGGCATCTCGTAGAGAACCGCATCCTGGCGGTACTGCGCCCACGTATCGCGCACGGGGAACACCGGGCCCAGTACCGCTCCGGAGTTGTTCGGAGCGGCGGCGAAGCGGTTGTACTCGGCCGTGCGTGGAATGCCCTGCTGCAGCAGCCCCATCAGGCCCCACAGGGCCGGTTTGGCACCCCAGTTGCTCTCGAGCAGACCGAACGTGTCTTCCGGGTCGTTGCTGCCGGTTGCCTTGTCTCGCAGCGTGTACAGGAAGATCGGCCCGGTGTACGGCAGCTCGCGCCACTTCTGGATGAAGTCGGTGATCATCGCGTTCTGCTGATCTCCCGACACCGCGGAGGTGGGAACGCCGTACTCGGTGGCCCAGATCTTCTTGCTGCCGTCGCCGTTGGCGACCATGGCCGCGCGCATGTCCATGACCTGCCGGGCCGGTGAATGTTCGACGTACGGGCCCTCGGAGAACTTCAACGAGTACTGATACGGGTGGTAGGAGAGGGCGTCGAAACTACCTGCCGCACCTGCGGCGTACATCTGATTGGTGAAGTCGACGGGGTTGACGATGCCCCATCCCTGTTCGGCTGCGCCGAGGACTCCGCCGACGACGGTTGCGGCCGAGTCGGCTGCCTTGATCCTGGGGTACGCGGCTTTGAGCAGGGCGGTGTAGCCGGCCGCGTCGGGCTGCGGACCGTAGAACATCGACCCGTTGGGCTCGTTCCAGATCTCGTAGTCGGCCACTTTGCCCTTGTAGCGGGCGGCGACCTTACCGGCGAAATCACCGAACGCGGCAGGCGATGCCGGGCGGGTGTTGATGGGTTGATTCACCGGGGAGGTCGCCCACGGCGGGGTGTACGCGATGATGCCCAGCATCGAGATGTTCGCTGCTCGAAGCTTGTTGACAACGCGATCGACGGCCGTCCAGTTCAGCTGATTCTGGATGTACTCGACGGTGGACCACGGAATGGCGATGCGCATCGACTTGACGCCCATGCTCGTCATGAATTGCACGGTGGTGTCCAACTCCGCGTCGGAGGCCCACAGCAATCCGCCGCCGTCGGAAATGCCGACGCCGGGTGGGTTGGGGGCTGCTTCGGCGCGGGACGGGCCGACGACGTGGTCGGGTGAAGTGATGACGGACGTGACTCCGAAAGCGAGCCCGGCAGCGACGATCAGAACGGTTGTCGCTGACATTACTGTGCGAAAGCCACCGCGAAAGTGAACCATCTTCAATTCTCTCCACCAGGGGGTCCGTACCAACATTCGACGGGCCGGTGCGGGAATCATTGCACCTCGAGCACGCTTTTGTGCAAATCACAAAAAGCGGACCGATAATTATGAAACTGCTGGTCGAGTACCTCCGGCCGAAAGCAAGTTTTTCGTTTTCGTACTCTCGATGTTGTCGCCGTCGGGCTTGGTTTCCGTCGCTTTTTCCCACGCGTAGACGACGAATGCGAGCATCACGGAAAATGCCGTCGTCGTGGAAGGATTGCTGACGACGGGGAAGTCGAGTTGCAGCGCGACCACTGAGAAGCCGATGAATGTGCCGCCGTAGAAGCCCAGTTCCCAGCGTCCCGATCGCAGCATTCGGTAGCCCACAACGGCACCGGCAACGAGAATTGCGGTGAAGGCGAGGCCGGTGAATATCCCGCCGCGGTAGACGGTGAGCAGCGGCGAGTTGGCGACGAAGTTCACCTCGAATGCAGTCGCCGGATCGACGAATTCCGGCCGTCCCCAACCGAGGCCGAACAGCCAATGGCCTTGCATGTGGCCGGGGAATTCGGCGAGGGCATCGCCGCGTGCGCTCGAGCCTGCGTCTTCGTTGCCGAAGGACGAGAAGACGCGGCTGCGCACACTGGGTACTGCGAGCGCTCCGATGAAGGCAGCGATGAATGCGCCGACGATGGCCAGGCGTTCCCTGGTCCGCAGTTGTTGGAACGCGAACATCAGTACTACGCCGAACCCCACCGAGAACAGAGCCGCTCGCGACAGCGTCAGCACGATCGACAGGAACAGCAGAGCTGCGAGGGCGGTACGCAGGTAGCCACGCAGCAACAGGATGCACAGCATCAGCGCGAGGACGAAGCCGATTCCGGCGGCATTGGGGTCGATGTACGTCCCTGCCAGGCGAACCGAGGTGGCACCGGTGGGGCTGTAGACGAATCGAGTGCTCTCCTCCTCGGTGCCGTATCCGAGAATCGAGAGGTAGCGAATGAGTTTGCCTGCGGGATCACCGACGAAGATCAGCAATGCGAAAGCGGCGGCCCCGGATGCCGCGTAGACGTAGATCCTGCCGAACACCGCCATTTCCTCGCGCGGCATTCGCAACAGGCACACCACCACGAGGGTCGAGATCAGCCATTTACCGAATTCGAAGAAGTCGCCGAGTCCGGTTGCCATGACGACGACCGACAGTGCGGACAGGACGATCAGCGTTATGACGGTGGTTTCGGGCCATGTGATGCGGCTCACTGCCGTGCGGTGAATCACAGTGGCGAAGATCGTTGCGACGGCGAACGTGAAGACCAACGGCACGGGTGTGCCCGGAACGTAACCGAAGGGGAGCGCGCCCAGCGAAAAGGCAAGAGCGCGAGTCAGATACAGCGGGTGACGTAGGCCGATGTACGCTCCCACCGTCAGCGCGACTAGGGCGAATGCCCCCAATTTCGCCGGACTTCCGCCGACGATCATGGCGAATGTAACGGTTACGGGGATTGCCACGATGGCGACCCATCCGACCCGCTGCACGATGCTCATGGGTTCTGATGTTGTCACGCTTTCATGTACTCGCAACATCTACGCCGTGCCGAATCCTTCGCTGCGCTTTATTGTTTCCCCTTGACCGACGGTTATTCGATAGGAGCACTCGTGGAGATTCGAGAGTATTGGCGGATCCTTCGGGCGGGTTGGTGGATCGTCGCGCTGGCGACGGTCATCGGCGTTGCCGGGGGTTTTGCCTACACGTTCTTCACGACGCCTCAATACCAAGCGTGTGCCCGTCTGTTCGTCACCACCGAAGGTGGCAGCTCGGTCGGTGAGGCGTACCAGAACAATCTGTTCTCACAGGAACGCGTGTCCTCGTACGCCGGGTTGGCCACCAGCACCCAGGTTGCGCAGCGAGCCGTCGATCAACTGCAGTTGCAGCAGTCCGCGGCGGAACTGCGGTCCAGGATCACCGCGACGCCGATCGAGAAGACGGTGTTGCTCGATCTGTGTGCCACCGACGCCGATCCCGCGGTCGCCCAGGCGTTGACCAACGCTGTCGCCGGGCAGCTGACGCAGGTGGTGCAGGAACTCGAAACATCCCAGCGCGGCGGCAACCCCGCGGCCGGTGCCACCATCGTCGATCAGGGTGACGTGCCGACGGCACCGATCGGCATGGGTCTGGTCACGGCTCTCGTTCTCGGCGGCGCTGTCGGCTTCGTGGTCGGCCTCGCCCTCGCGTTGCTCCGCGGTCTGATGGATCGCTCCATTCGCGATCGTCCACGCGCCGAGGATGTCTCGGGCCGCGTCGTACTCGGTGGCCTCCCGGTGGATGCGACGCGTCCCACGGTGCCGGTGGCGTCGATGGCGACGATGGGTGAACCACTGCGCGTCCTGCGCACCAACATTCGGTTCCTCGGCGGCGGATCGCCGCCGCGCGTCATCACCATCACGAGCGCGGCTGGGGGTGAGGGGCGTACCAGTACCGCCATCGATCTCGCCGCCGTTCTGGCCGAGGCAGGGCATTCGGTGCTGCTCGTCGGCGGCGACCTGCGTAGCGCGGCCCTGGGCACCCGCTTGGGCATCGACCAGTACAGCGGCCTGTCCACCGTTCTCTCCGGTGAGCACAGCGTGGAGGATGCCATCCAGGATGACGTGTTCGACGGTGTGTCGGTGCTTCCGGCAGGGCCGGTGCCGCCGAACCCGAGTGAGTTGCTCGGATCGGACCGCACTCAGGAACTGCTGACGGCGCTGCGCGGTGACTACCGCTACGTCATCGTCGACACCCCGCCTCTGCTCGATGTCACCGACGGCGCAATCCTCACTGCATTGTCCGACGGCACAGTGCTTCTCGCCCGCACCGGCCGCACCACACGCGACAAGTTGCGGCGTGCGATCAAGGCGCTCGACGGCGTCGGCGGCACCGTGCTGGGCGTGGTGACCACCTTCGAACCCGCGGCCCGACGCCTCCGCGGTGGCAGTTCCGCGGCAAGCGAGGGTTCCAGTGAAACAAGCACTGCTGCAGACACTTCCACTGTGCCGACCACGCACGCCCCGTCCGGACCCGCCCACGCCGCGGTCCGGCCGAGGCCGGCGAACAACGACTCTGCGACGTCCTCGGCGAGCAGAGGATAGCTTCGATGTCAGGGAGGTGGACGGTCCGAGTCGGTGCCGTGCTGTGTGCAGCAGGGGTGTCGATCTCCTGCTCTCAGCAGGCTCCGATCGTGCTGCCGCCCGGTGCGCAGACCGCTCCCGTCACGGCCGCTCCGGCGACGTCGGAGCCGCTGCCACCGTCCGATTTCGGTGGTACCGGGCCGGGTTCATTGATCTCGGCCGAGCCGATCGAGGACATCGCAGCAGACATCACCGAGTTGGGTG
Organism: Rhodococcus sp. EPR-147; assembly: GCF_001647185.1. Classification (NCBI taxonomy): domain Bacteria; kingdom Bacillati; phylum Actinomycetota; class Actinomycetes; order Mycobacteriales; family Nocardiaceae; genus Rhodococcus; species Rhodococcus sp. EPR-147. The sequence goes on along the minus strand of NZ_LVCU01000569.1, from coordinate 21,577 downwards.
CCACCGCGACGCGGGTGGTGTACCGATCGACGTCGGGTGTCACCGGGGAGCCGACGGAAGTCTCGGGCACCGTGGTGATCCCGGGTGGCACTGCGCCCGAGGGTGGTTGGCCGGTGGTGTCCTACGGGCATGGTACGACGGGCGTGCTCGAGGCGTGTGGGCCGTCGAGGTACGCCAACCTTCTCGGTAGTGCCCCCATCGTTGCGGCACTGGTGCTCAACGGTTTCGCCGTGGCCATGACCGATTATCAGGGGCTCGGGCTCGGTGGGTCGTATCACCCGTACCTGGACTCGAAGACGTTCGGCTACAACATGATCGACGCAGTCCGTGCGGCCAGGAACTTCGTGCCCACTCTCAGTTCGCGGTGGGCCGCCTACGGGGTCTCGCTCGGCGGCATGGCGGCCTGGGCGGCCAGCGACCGCAACGCCGAGTACGGGGGCGGGCTCGAGCTGGTGGGCACCGCGGCGATGGTGCCGGTCTCGGACATGTCCGGCTTGGCCGATGCCGCCGCCAATCAGACTCTGACGCGGGCCCAGTACCCGCTGCTGATGTACGCATTGCACACGCTGGCGATCAGCCATCCCGAGATGAACCTCGACGACTACCGATCCGGGTTGGCGCGGGAGCGGTGGAACGACTTCATGGAGTGCGTACCGCCGAAGTCCGACGACGTGCCGGGTCTGTTGGCAGGTCTGCAGGCCGCGGACCTGACGCCCGTCAGCGTCGAGGCGACCGATCGACTGCGCGGCTACCTGGCGGATATGGCTCTGCCGCAGCAGCGTTCGACGACGCCGCTGTTGGTGATGTACGGCAGCGAGGACGATCTGATTCTCGAACCGTGGACCGAGAAGGCGTTGCAGCGCGCGTGCGCTTCCGGAGACCTCGTCGAATACGAGCTGCATCAGGGCGAGGGACACGGAGATCTGGACAGCAGTCGGTCGGTTCCGTGGGTCAAGGGCATGTTCGCCGGCCAGCGTCCGGTGAACACGTGCGAGCTGAATCGATGATCGCCCCCACGGGTGTGCCGACCCTCAAGGACTACGGCCGTATTCTGTTGTCCGGCTGGGCATTGATCCTGGTCGCCGCGATACTGTCGGCGGGTGCCGGGTGGCTGGCGACGCAGTTGGTCGAGCCGACGTACACCGCAGCGTCGCGGGTGTTCGTCACCGCTCCCGGTCCCACCTCGCCCAAGAATTCGCTCGACGGCAATCGCGGGTCGCTGGTTCGCGTCGAGACGTATGTTCAGTTGGCCACCGGGGAACAGGTGCTGCGCCGCGTCATCGCCTCGCAGGGGTTGCCCCTCGAACCGGAGGAGCTGAAGAACGACATCACGGCGGTGCCCACTCCGGGCTCCGCGCTGATCGAGATCGCGGTGGTGAACTCCTACGCCGAACAGGCACGGGACATTGCCAATGAGGTTGCGGTGCAGCTCATCAAACTCGTTGGTGAGATCGATCTGGGTGCGGACGGAGCGGTGTCGGAGGTGACGCTCGTCGATGCGGCCACCACACCTGATCAGGTCACCACACCGACACCGATGAGCAACATGATTCTGGGGGGAGTGATGGGCACGATCCTGAGCAGTGTGCTGGTTCTGGCATTCGGAATTGCACGCGACTCGATCGACCATCGCGATCAAGTGGAGAACATCGTGAAGCAGGCGACCGCTGCCCAGCGGACGCCTGCTGCAGAGGGGGTCCGATGACACTGTCGAGAACGAGCCGAGCAAGACGAGCGAGCGGTGCCTGCGCACTGGCCCTGATCCTGGTGACGGCGGGGTGTTCCTCCGAAGAACCTCCCGCCGATCCGTACTCGATATCGGAGTCCGCTGCATTCGGTGCGACGCTGGACGCCGATTACGGTGAAGCGGGCCCCGGTTCGCTCGAGAGTGCGCAGCAACTCCTGACCATCGATCGTCGGGTCAGTGCGGTGTCCTCGGTGGCCGCGCGGGTGGTCTACTCGTCCACCTCCGGCGTCGACGGTTCGCCGCAGCGCGTCTCGGGCACGATCTTCGCACCGGAAGGCACACCGCCGGAGGGTGGTTGGCCGATCATCGCCTACGGCCACGGCACCACCGGCGTGCTCGAGGACTGCGCGCCGTCGACCGATCCCGAGCTGCTCGGCAGCTCGCAGATCGTCGCAGCGCTGGTGCGCGCCGGGAACGTCGTCACGGTGTCGGACTATCAGGGACTGGGCCTGGAGGGCTCATATCATCCCTATCTCGACGCGCGGACCGTCGGCAACAATCTCATCGACTCGGTGCGTGCTGCCCGCAAGCTGATTCCCGAGACGTCCACCAAGTGGGCGGCGTTCGGCGGATCTCAGGGCGGTCAAGCCTCCTGGGCTGCAAACGAACTCGCGGGCAGCTACGGCGAGGGTCTCGAACTGGTCGGCTCGGTCAGTTTGGTGCCGGCAGCCGATATGGTCGGTCTCGCGGACGCCGCCGCGAACGGAACCCTCACCGACGATCAGAAGCCGCTGCTGCAGTGGGTTCTGGTGGGCCTGGCCCAGTCACATCCCGAGCTGGACCTGGACGACTATCGCAGGGGCATCGTCGCCGAGAAGTGGGACGAGCTCTCGGCGTGCGGCGGTGTTCTCGCTGCCGACCGTACGTCGTTGGCGGCGCAGATCAGCGACGACGATCTGCGTCCGGCTACCCCCGAGGCGACGGCAAAGCTCGCGGAGTACCTGCGCGAGATGAGCTTGCCGATGTCTCCGGCCGCCGCACCGATGCTGGTTCTCTACGGCGGCAAGGACACGTTGATCTCACAGGCGTGGACCGAGACCGCCATCGCGGCCGGCTGCGCCGCTGGGGACACGATTCAATCCGTCCTCCAACCGAATTCCGGTCACGCAGACATCGACGGTGCTGCTGCGTTCGGATGGCTCGAAGACCGGTTCGCCGGCACCGAGGCCATCAGCTTCTGCCCGCCTCCTGCGCCATGACCTCCAGAAGGTACCCATGACCGCCACTCCCGACAGCACCGCGACCGCCGCCACCGCGATCGCCCCCGATACCCGTGCCAAGCGCCCAGCCCGCCTCGTCGGGCTCGACGGCCCCCGCGGATTCGCCTGCCTGTGCGTGCTTGCTGTGCACGTCGGCGGACACTATTCGCCGCAGACCGTCCTGACCTACAAGCTCGGGGTGCTGGGGCAGGGGTTGATCTTCTTCTTCGCGCTCTCGGGCTTCCTGATCTTCCTCCCGATGGTCCGAAAGCTGTTCGCAGGCAAACCGATGCCGAACAACGTCAGCTACGCGATGCATCGGCTGCTGCGAGTGTTTCCGGCGTACCTGTTCATCTTCTTGTTCGCCAACTACGTGATGCGTGCGGTGTTCGTGGAGAACGCTGCGGTGGCCGAACAGCATTTCACCGACAACGGCCTGGGCATCCTCACCGATCCGCTCACGCTGGTGGCCAATCTGACGTTGGTGCACACCTACATTCCGAGCATGATCCAGACCGGCATCAACCCGTCGTGGTCACTGTCGCTGGAATTCGCGTTCTACATCGCACTGCCGCTGCTGACAAGCATCGCGTTCTTCCTGCGCAAGCGCACGTCCATCTCGGCACCGGTGCTGGCGTTGATTCCGGTCGTGATCATGTTCGTCATCGGCATCACCGGAAAGCTCTACACCGCCTCGCGCGTGGGGCCGTCGGGCATCACCGATCCGAAACTGCTGGAATGGGGACCCAACGAGATCGCGGTGCTCAGCCGCAGCTTCTGGTCGCTGGCAGACAATTTCACCTACGGGATGCTGGCGGCGGTGGTGTTCGTCGCGATCGACAACGGAATGTTCAAGGGTGCCTTGGTCACCCGCATGCGGTGGTGGACGGGAATCGCGATGATTCCCACCGCGGTGATCTCACTGATGCTGATCGACAACAACTCGCGCTGGCAGACATCCACCGTGTCGTTCGGATCGGCCCTACTCATTCTGTTCATCATCGTGCCACTGGCTCGCGGTGAGCGGTCGAAGCTCGCCGAACGTGCCGATTGGGCACCGCTGAGCTACGTGGGCATGATCTCGCTCAGCGTCTATCTGTGGCACTTTCCCATCCTGATCATGCTGGGCCGCTTCGGATGGATGGCAGGCGACAGCCCGTTGGGACTACTGCGGAACTTCGTGTTGGTGAGCGCGGTGAGCATCGCGTTCGGGGCGGTGACGTATCGATTCATCGAGAAGCCGTCGTTGACGTACGCGCGTAGATTCAAGGCGAGCAAATAGATTCATGCACACCGTCCGCAAACTCGTCGCTCCGCTGATGCTCCTTCCTCTGCTCGCAGGATGCGCCGTGGTGGTGCCGCTCGGTGTGCAGGCGCAGGGGGCCGTGGCAGCGGCGGTGCGTGGTTCCGATCCGGAGCCGATGGACATCGCGAATCCCGGTACCGGTAGCGGCTCCATCGTCAGTGCCGAGACGATGCCGAATCTGCCGCTGCCGGTGCGGATGTCGGGTATCGACGCGGCCAAGGTCGTGTACCGCTCGGTGCAACCAGGGGTGGGTGAGCGCGAGGTATCGGGCGCGGTGTTCACCCCGTCCGGTGATGCACCCGAGGGCGGCTGGCCCGTCATCTCCTACGCCCACGGCACCACGGGTATCGAGCAGGCGTGCGCGCCGTCGAGGTCTGCGTCGCTGTTGGGTGCATCCGCGCTCGTACAGGGTTACACCACAGCCGGATTCGCGGTCGCCATCACCGACTACGAGGGCCTCGGGCATCCGGGCAACCATGCCTACCTGGACAACATCACCGCCGGTTACGACGTGATCGATGCCGTGCGAGCACTGCGTACGGTCTTTCCCGACGTGGGTACGCAGTGGGCTGCGTTCGGGGGTTCCCAGGGCGGCGGTGCTGCCTGGGCCGCGAACGAACTCGCCGATTCCTATGCGCCGGAGCTGAATCTGGTCGGGGCCGTCGCTCTGGCACCCACCGCCAACATGGTGGGTCTGGTGGACAAGGCAACCGCGGGCACGTTGACCGAGGACCAGGGGCCGGTGCTGCAGTGGATACTCGAATCACTCGCGCGGCGTGACGAGACCGTCGATCTCGACGACTACCGCAGTGGCAACGCCGAGCAGGACTGGGACACTCTCACCCAATGCACGCCGGACAAAGCGGGTGCGCGCACCGATGCGGCGAAGAGGCTCGGCGACAAAGACTTTGCGCCGAAATCCCCTGCGGCCGCCGCGGCGCTCCGGGACGAACTGACTCGGATGGCGCTGCCGACGGGGCCGGCGTCGGCACCGATGTTGGTGGCCTACGGAGATGCCGACACCTACATCGACGTGGCGTGGACCGATGCGGCACTGCAATCGGCATGCGGACTGGGCGACGTCATCACCATCGACCGGCAGGCCGGACGCGGCCATGGGGACGTCAACGGCGACGCCGTCAATCAGTGGTTGGCCGATCGATTCGCGGGGACACCGGCGCAGAACGATTGCACGTGAACAGGGGGAGCGTCATGGGGTTCGGTCAGAACGTGAAGGTACGGGCCAAGGACATCGTGAAGAAGCGTCTCGGACGCGGCATCGCGGTGGAGGCGATCGACGAGCCGTATCTGGTCGTGGCAGTGCTGGGGCAGTCCAATGCCCACGGTGCAGGCCGAGGGTTGGATCGAGCGGGTCTCGATGCGCCGCATCCACGGGTGCATCAGTGGGCAGCGTCGGGCCGGTCGAAGAACACCATCGTGGCGGGCAGCAACCCACTGTTTCACGAAGTGCCCTCCAAGGCAGTTGGATTCGGCCCGACGTTCGCCGCACGTCTCGCCAATGCGACGGGGAGGCCGGTGTTGCTGGTTCCGTATGCGCGCGGCGATTCGGGCTTCGCGCGGATTCACGGTATCTCCTGGGATCCGGCCGACACCGGAGCGCGAGTCAATTTGTTCTGGGATGCAGTGCAGCGCATCCGAACGGGGCTGGCGACCAAGCCCGGCAACGAGCTCGCGGCGGTGCTGTGGCATCAGGGTGAGAGCGATGTGCCGCTGCTGACAGGGCCGGTGTACGCACAGAAGCTCGACAGCCTGATCGACACGCTGCGCGGTGAGTTCGGCGACGTTCCGTTCGTCCTCGGTCAGATGGTGCCGGACGAGATCGAATCAGGGGATGCGAACTACGCCGTCATCGATGCGGTGCACGCCGATACGCCTCGACGTAGGGCCGGAGTGGCGTACGTGCCGGGCCCGCGGGGGCTCTACAACAGCGAGACCGAGAAGATTCACTACAACGGCGAGGGGCAACGGGAACTGGGACGCCGAATGTGGGAGGCCTTCACCCAGATGTCTCCGAGCGTCCGACGTTCGACCGACAATGCTTGACACAGGGCGTGGATGTCGCGCTAATTGGTGGTCGGTAAAGGCCGGGATGGGGGCCACGGGGAGAAGTCGGCAACGCTGTGGATGCGTGCGATTAATCCAGTGGAAACATGTAACGACCTGCGGGTTCATGGCGATCAAACCATCGTCACCAAGTGACACGACAAGTACGACAAGATAATCTGCACGACGGGGTGGCACGGAGCTGTGTCGATCACGCAAGGGTTCGACAATGCGTACGTACCGAGGGGAAATCAGTGTCAGTCAGCGATCTGGAAGCGCAGAGTTCGGTTGTCTCGCGGCGTGACGCTCGACGGTTGCGCAGGGTGACGTCGCGTCGTGAATGGGAAACGCATTACACCGAGGGCCTGCGTGTCACGGACACGGTGGTCGTTCTCGGTGCGGTGACGGTGGCGCAGATCATCCGCTTCGGCGACATCGATTTTCGTGAACCGTGGTCCATCGTCGGATACTTCGGAATATCCGGAATACTCGCAATTCTGTGGCTGACGTTTCTCGCCATCTTCCGCACTCGTAGTCCGCGAGTGATCGGCAACGGCTCGGAGGAATATCGCCGCATCGTGTCGGCCACGTTCCGACTCTTCGGAACCATCGCGATCCTCTCCCTGCTGTTCCGTCTGGACATCGCCCGTCTGTATCTCGCGATCGCACTGCCCGTCGGGCTGCTCGGGCTTCTGCTGAGTCGATGGGTATGGCGAAAGATCTTGTCGCGCAAACGCGCTCGTGGCGGATACCAAACCTCGGTACTCATCGTCGGCAGCCGTAGTTCGGCTCTGGCCATGGCCACCTCGTTCGAGCGTTCGCCTGAAGCCGGCTACAGCGTGGTCGGTATCTGCCTACCCAACTACGAGCCCGGCAACGACTCGTCGTTCACCATCGACGGCGTCGAGATTCCGGTACTCGGAGACGAGCACAGCGTTGTCGAGGCCATCGAGACCTCCGGCGCAGACACCGTCGCGGTGACGGCCACCGAACACATCGGCCATCATGGTCTGCGAAAGATGGTGTGGGACCTCGAGAAGAAGAAGGTCGACCTCGTGGTGTCGCCGGGAGTGGTTGACGTGGCCGGTCCGCGTCTGGTGATGCGTCCGGTCGCGAACTTCCCGCTCATCCACGTCGAGAAGCCGCAGTACAACGGCGCGAAGCGATTCAGCAAGACGGCGTTCGACTTCCTGTTCGCCGCCTCGATCCTGTTGCTGATCTCGCCGGTTCTGATCACTCTCGCCGTGATCATCAAGCTCACCAGCAAGGGCTCGATCTTCTACAAGTCCGAGCGAATGGGCATCGACGGCAAGCCTTTCCAAATGATCAAGTTCCGCAGCATGGTCCAGGACGCCGACAAGCGAGTGCAAGAACTGGCCGCCCTCAACGAAGGGGCCGGCGGGGTGCTGTTCAAGATGCGCGACGACCCACGAGTCACCCGAGTGGGCAAGGTGATGCGCAAGTTCAGTCTCGACGAGCTGCCGCAGTTCGTCAACGTGCTCAAGCGGGAGATGAGCGTGGTGGGTCCACGGCCACCGCTACGCAGCGAAGTGGAAACGTACGACGGCGAAGTGCGTCGTAGGCTGCTCGTCAAGCCCGGTATCACCGGGCTGTGGCAGGTGAGTGGGCGATCGGATCTGTCGTGGGAGGAGAGCGTGCGCCTCGATCTCTCGTACGTCGAGAACTGGTCCATGACAGGCGATCTGCTCATCATCGCCAAGACAGCAGTCGCCGTCCTCAAGAGCGACGGCGCGTACTAGCAGCGCTGACGCTCACCGTGCGGTCGGTCCGCTTTGTTCGTATCATTGCGCAATGACAACTGTGTCGCAGAACGGACGTGATGTTTCCATGGGGCAGAACACGTTTCACGATTTCCTTGCAGATCGCATCGACGTGATCGCGAAGGTTCATCTGAACCGGTCCACCTCGCTGCACGCGGTGATCGCCGACAGTGTCGACGCCTACACCTCGGCGTTCGCCGAGTATCACGGCACCGACGCACCCTTGGATCTTCTCGCTCCGGAGGTCCGCGCCGAGTTGAGCGATTTCGTCCACCGCTGCGCCGAGGCCGTCGAGGAGCCGGAGAACCCGCAGTTTCCCGTTCGTCGCTGAGAAACCTTCCTTTTGCTGGTTGTTCAGCTCGTCCTGTGACTGCAGTCTCCTGGGTGACGGGCGTGATGGCCTGTGTTTACTATTCCCCTGTGTGCGCGTGATCTGAAGGCGTTGTCCTCCAGATACTTACTGTGACGCTTCGTCACGGGCTCTTGTCGAGTACGCCATTGCTCAGAACGACTGACGGGGAAGATCAGATGCGAATCACAGTGTTCGGTACCGGCTATCTCGGTGCCACTCACGCCGCGTGCATGGCCGAGCTCGGCCACGAGGTTCTGGGTGTGGACGTGGACCCGGCCAAGCTTGCGAAGCTCGAAGCCGGCGAGGTCCCGTTCTGGGAGCCCGGTCTCGAAGAGGTGCTGCAGCGCAACATCGCGGCCGGACGGCTGCGCTTCACCGCGTCTTACCAAGAAGCTGCGGACTTCGCGGAGGTGCACTTCCTCGGTGTCGGTACTCCCCAGAAAAAGGGTGAGTTCGCAGCCGACATGAAGTTCGTCGACTCGGTCATCGAGACGCTCGCGCCGTTGCTCACCAAGCCGGCCGTCATCTTCGGTAAGTCGACCGTCCCCGTGGGGACGGCCGAGCGACTCGGCAAGATCGCCCGCGAACTCGCGCCTGCCGGCGACGACGTCGAGGTTGCGTGGAACCCCGAGTTCCTGCGAGAGGGCTTCGCCGTCAAGGACACTCTGCACCCGGACCGTCTGGTGCTCGGCGTCGATCGTGCCCGTCCGGGTCGCGCCGAGGAGCTCGCTCGCCAGGTCTACGCGCAGCTGCTCGACGAGAAAATCCCTTTCCTAGTGACCGACCTGGCCACGGCCGAGCTGGTCAAGGCGTCTGCCAATGCGTTCCTGGCCACCAAGATCTCGTTCATCAATGCCATCGCGGAGGTGTGTGAAGCCGCGGGAGCAGATGTCACCGTGCTCGCCGACGCCATCGGCCACGACGAGCGCATCGGCCGCAAGTTTCTCAACGCCGGCATCGGCTTCGGCGGCGGCTGCCTGCCCAAGGACATCCGGGCGTTCATGGCGCGGGCCGGTGAACTGGGTGCCGACCAGGCATTGACGTTCCTGCGTGAGGTCGACAACATCAACATGCGGCGCCGCACTCGTATGGTCGAGCTGGCACGTGAAGCATGCGGATCTCTCCTCGGTGCTCGAGTCGCCGTGCTCGGCGCAGCCTTCAAGCCCGATTCGGACGATGTTCGTGATTCACCGGCCCTCAACGTCGCCGGGCAGATCCAGCTGCAGGGGGCCGCCGTCAACGTGTACGACCCCAAGGCGATGGAGAACTCCCGGGCTCTGTTCCCCACTCTGACCTACAACAGCACTGCGCTCGAAGCCTGCGAGGGTGCTGACGTGGTGCTGGTGCTGACGGAGTGGAAGGAATTCAAGGCTCTCACTCCGCAGGACCTGGATTTCGTCGTGCGCAGCAAGAAGCTGATCGACGGCCGAAACTGTCTGAACCCGGAGCAGTGGCGTGCGGCCGGATGGAATTACCGCGGGCTTGGGCGTCCCTGATCGCGTTCGACCCGAACGAATGATTCATTCGATGGAATGAACTCGTGTGGCCGTTTTCTTTCATGCGACTTCTCGTTGTTTCGGCTTTTAAATGCTCCGATGTCGGCAATATCCTGGTTTCACCACAGGTTGGACGGAGTAGAGGTTTGTTCGGCGCGCTATCGGCGGGAGCAGGGCTGCCGATCGCACGATAAACGGTGCTGTAACTTGTGAAGTCTCACATTGCGGCGGTCAATTCTGGCCGTTGGTAACGTTTTTGGGCCACATCACGGTTACATCTAGTGGGTTCCTGTCGCACTTATCGCCTCGTCAGCGATGGTGTGGTAAACCGGATACCTGCTGTTATTCGTTTGTGATCTACGCCGCTCGCGTGGTGCATCGGATAACAGCGTGGGACTATTTCAATTCGATACCAGTTGCTCTCCGGATTGGTTCGAACCGAATTCGCCGTTCACCTCAGGTGTGCGCAGTAATGCAGAGGAGGGGAGCACGTTGGCATCTGTCGGGGCTGCACAGCGCTCTCTGTGGGGATCTCCACGTCGGTCGGGTGCCATGCCGACGCGCAACCTCACCTCACGTCACGTGTGGGAAGATCAGTACATCAGGCGGCTGCGGACGGCCGACGTAGTCGTCGTCGTTCTGTCGGTCGCACTGGCTCATGTCGTGCGCTTCGGTGACCGCGAAGTGGCGACCGCGGGTTTGCTCCCAACGGTGACGTACACCGGGGTATCCGTCGCCCTGGCCGCACTCTGGATCGCTTTCCTCGCCATCTTTCGTACGCGATCCCCGCGCGTCATCGGAAACGGTGCGGAGGAGTACCGACGTATTGTCTCGGCCACCTTCCGCCTGTTCGGTGTCATCGCGATCGTATCGTTGCTGTTCCGCATCGACTTCGCTCGCCTCTATCTGGCCATCGCACTACCGTTCGGGCTGATCGCACTGCTGGTGAATCGATGGGTCTGGCGGCAGGTCGTCACTCGGCTGCGAAGCAAGGGTGAGTACAAGACCTCGGTCTTGATCGTGGGCAGCCGCACGGCTGCGGTGTCGATGGCGCAGTCCTTCGAGAGGTCCCCTTCGTCGGGCTACGCAGTCGTCGGTATGTGCATGCCCGGCTACGAGGCTCCGCGGGACGGGCTGGTTCATGTGGAAGGTACCGACATTCCGGTACTAGGGGACGAGCACGACGTTCTCGACGCAATCGGTGAGTGCGGTGCCGATACGGTTGCCGTGACCGCAACCGAGCACCTCGGTAACACCGGCATTCGCAAGATGATCTGGGATCTGGAGAAGAAGGACGTCGACCTGGTGGTCGCGCCAGGTGTCGTCGATGTGGCCGGCCCGCGACTGGTGATGCGGCCCGTAGCGGGGTTTCCTCTGATTCACGTCGAGAAGCCGCAGTACAACGGCGCGACGCGATTCAGCAAGACAGCCTTCGACCTGACTTTCGCAGCTCTGGTGCTGGTGGTGATCTCGCCAATACTGCTGGCCGTCGCCATCGCGGTGAAGACCACGAGTCGTGGCCCGGTGTTTTACAAGTCGGAGCGGATGGGCATCGACGGCAAGCCGTTCTCGATGATCAAGTTCCGAAGTATGACCGCCGACGCGGACAGGCAAGTTGCGCATCTGTTGGATCAGAACGAGGGTGCCGGTGGAGTTCTGTTCAAGATGCGTGACGATCCGCGGGTGACACCCGTCGGCAAGGTGCTGCGGCGGTTCAGTCTCGATGAGCTGCCGCAGTTCATCAACGTTCTCAAGCGCGAGATGAGTGTGGTGGGGCCGAGGCCACCTCTGCGCCGTGAGGTCGAGACCTACAACGGTGAGGTTCGTCGGCGACTGTTGGTCAAGCCAGGAGTCACCGGTCTGTGGCAGGTGAGCGGACGATCCGACCTGTCGTGGGAAGAGACTGTCCGACTTGATCTTTCGTATGTCGAGAACTGGTCGATGGTCGGGGATCTACTGATCATCGCGAAGACCTTGAAGGCCGTGGCTGGAAGCGACGGAGCTTACTGAGCGGCATGTCCAAAGTTCATTACAAGCCAGATCTGTGCTGGGCATTAGAGGAGTGGAATCGATGAAACGCGCGTTAATAACCGGCATTACCGGCCAGGATGGCTCGTACTTGGCGGAACTGCTGCTGAGCAAGGGCTACGAGGTGCATGGCCTCATTCGACGGTCGTCTACCTTCAACACGTCACGCATCGATCACCTGTACCAGGATCCGCACGAGAAGGACGCCAGGCTATTTCTGCATTACGGCGACTTGAGTGACGGGGCACGACTCGTAACGCTGCTCACCGAAATCCAGCCGGACGAGGTCTACAACCTGGGTGCACAGTCGCATGTCCGCGTCAGCTTCGACGAGCCCGAGCACACCGGCAATACCACCGGCGTCGGATCGATCCGCCTGCTCGAGGCAGTACGCCTCGCAGGCTTGCAGTGCCGTTTCTATCAGGCATCGAGCTCCGAGATGTTCGGCGCGACACCGCCTCCACAGAACGAGGACACACCGTTCTACCCGCGCTCGCCGTACGGCGCGGCCAAGGTCTATGCCTACTGGGTCACCAAGAACTACCGAGAGGCGTACGGCATCTTTGCCGTCAACGGCATCCTGTTCAACCACGAATCCCCCCGTCGCGGTGAAACATTCGTCACCCGCAAGATCACACGCGCGGTCGCACGCATCAAGGCCGGTCTGGAACAGAACGTCTACATGGGCAACTTGGACGCCATCCGAGACTGGGGTTACGCGCCGGAGTATGTCGAGGGCATGTGGCGGATGCTGCAGGCCGATGAGCCGGACGACTTCGTGTTGGCCACCGGTGGCAACTTTTCGGTAAAGGACTTCCTGGTGGTGGCATTCGAGCGGGCCGGACTGGATTGGGAGAAGCACGTCAAGTTCGATGAGCGCTACCTGCGCCCCACTGAGGTGGACGCCCTCATCGGTGATGCCAGCAAGGCCGAAGCGAAGCTCGGGTGGAAGGCCACGGTACACACGCCCGAGCTTGCGAAGATCATGGTCGACGCGGACATCGCAGCGCTCGAACATGAGGGTCGCCCCTGGATCGACCGTCCGGCACTCCCGGATTGGGCATGAGCACCGTGGCAACGAACGGGTCGGTTGTATCCGACTACACGCCAGGTCCGTTGGACCGTGATGCGCCGTTCTATGTCGCGGGACATCGCGGCCTGGTGGGGTCCGCTATCTGGCGCCAGCTCGAGGGATCCGGTTTCACCGATCTGATCGGCCGCTCGTCATCCGAGTTGGATCTCAAGGACCGTGAGGCGGTATTTGCGTTCTTCGAGGAAACCAAGCCGAAGACGGTGGTACTCGCCGCAGCCAAAGTAGGCGGCATCCTTGCGAACAGCACGTACCCGGTCGATTTCCTCTCGGACAACCTGCGAATCCAGGTGAACGTGTTGGACGCGGCCTTGGCGCAAAACGTCGAGCGCGTGTTATTCCTCGGGTCGTCCTGCATTTACCCGAAGTTGGCTCCGCAGCCGATCAAGGAGGAGTACCTCCTCACCGGCCACCTGGAGCCGACCAACGACGCGTATGCCATCGCGAAGATCGCCGGCATCCTGCAGATTCAGTCGGTACGTAAGCAGTACGGCCTGCCATGGATCTCGGCGATGCCGACCAATCTGTACGGCCCGGGTGACAACTTCTCTCCGAAGGGTTCGCACGTCCTGCCGGCCCTGATCCGTCGCTACGACGAGGCTCGCCGCGCCGGCATCGACACGGTGACGAACTGGGGTAGTGGTTCACCGCGACGTGAGTTCTTGCATGTCGACGACATGGCAGGAGCGTGCATTCACCTGCTTGAGCACTACGACGGGCCTGATCAGGTGAACGTGGGTACCGGCGAGGACGCGACGATCAAGGAGATCGCCGGTATCGTGGCATCTGCAGTCGGGTTCGAAGGCAAGACCGAATGGGATATGTCCAAGCCGGACGGCACACCGCAGAAATTGTTGGACGTGAACAAGTTGCGGAGTGCCGGTTGGAAGCCGCAGATCGACCTTAAGTCGGGAATCTCTTCAACGGTGAAGTGGTATCGAGAACACATGAAGATCTTGCGAACTTAGCTACGGGCTGGATCCGTATACCCTGGCCAGCGCATTGATGTTCGCTGTGGGACGGAGCGATCTAACTTCCGGTTGGTTCTCGAGCACCGGCCGACCCTGACAAAGGATCTATAGTGACCGCTAATCTGGTAGCTGCATTGTCAACGATTATCGGGATAGTCGCTGTTTCCCTCACGTCCAGGTTCCGAATCGGATACCTAATATCTCCTTTCAGCGTTTCAATCCTTATGCTCGTCGCCATCTTCGGAGTTCGTCCATTGGTGATCGACTACTCTGCTGGCCCACGGTTGTACCAGTACGCGACCAACGACGGCGTGGCAGAAGCTACTATTGTCGGGTTGATCGCAATACTGTCCGTCATCTGTGGATATTGCCTAGTTCGTAACTCGCGATCGCCGGGTCCGAATGTCAACGAAGCCCAACGATCCAAAAAGCATCTAGCAGAACGTATGTCTCGCATCCCTGTAGGTGCAATGTTCTATGGATGCTCGGCCTTCGTACTCCTTTGGGTTGCGCTGATGGCCTTTCGAGGTGGCGGGTTCGACGCACTAATCGGAATGGCTGGAGGCCGGTCTAGCGCCTCGTCCCGCATTGTCGAAAACCTACCGCTTATCATTTACTGTTTGCCCGCAGCATCAGCATTGACGGCAGCGTCCTGGCGACTCGTGCGCGAGCGAGAAGGTATGCATCTCGCCGCAAGGGAAAAGATTGTGTACTGGACGGTTGTAATTATATCTCTATTCCCGCCCCTAATGCTGGGGAATCGCCGCTTTATCCTTCCGTGCGTTGTAGCTGCGGTAATTGCAGCGAATGTGAACCAGAAGCGATGGAATGCGCGGATCAAACTACATCAGCTTCTTTTAGCTGCGCTCGCATTCATGCTTCTAGCTATCGTCCCATTCATACGTAGCTCAGGTTCGCGGAATCAAGGTGATTCACTTCTTGAAGCGCTTATCTCATTTATTCAGACAGAAGGTCTGAGAGGGGTCTTGACCAATTTCTTTACGTCGTACGATACAGAGATGCTCGACTATATCGCGTATGTAGCGCCACGCCTCGGAACGGACGTGCCGTACGGGCTTGGCCGCGGGACGATCGAAGACATATTCTTGGCTGCAATACCCACGAGGATCTCAGGTACCGCGTCATGGTCAAACGAAATACTAATTGAGCTCTTCGGGCAACCATGCGGAGCAGGAATTTGCCCAGTTCCCAGTTTCGCGGGCACTGCATTCTTCGACTTCAGTTATGTGGGCGTCGTGGCAATCGGAGTCGTTGTGGGAGCGGCATCGAAGCTCTTTGAATCAGCAGTATTTAGAGCAAAAGGATTTGGATTGATTGCCGTCCTAATTCTGGGCGCGCTTCCCGCGACAGCAATTCGAGGCAATTATCCATCGCAGCTATGGATTGCTGTAAACATTTTGGTGACCGCTTGTGTCCTCGTTTGGATATTGATCCAAGTGTCTGGAAGATCAAAACCGAGCTCCAAACCTGTCTCGCGGCCGGCGGCGATTACACGAGAAATAGATCAACGCTCATATACCCTGCGGAAGCCATAACGGGTGCGTGCGAGATGTTCATCGACTTGAGCCGCCAGTCTGCTGTATGTAACGGATTAAGTATGATGAACTGCTGGGCCTCAGGCAGGCAATGGGGATCTAGCAGAATGAAAGAAAAGGCAAAATGGCGAGACTGGTAAAGCAGTTTTCTTGGATACTCCTAGGCAGGTTGATGGGTGCCGTCATCCAAGCCGTCAGTATGGCGTTGCTAGCCAGATGGATAGGGCCAGCCGATTTCGCAATCTTTGCCGCGAGCTATGGAATTGCATTAGTTATCCAAACAGTGGGTGACTTCGGGCTTTCAGCTCATATCGTGAGATCGAGGGCTCAAAATTCCCAGGACCCGGCGGCGGGATCTGCGCTGAAAACGCTAGCTTGGATCAATATGGCAATATGCGTCATAGGACTGATGGCAGCAGGAGCTGCAGTCGCGATCGACCCCAAGTTTCTCCCGCTCGTGCCGTTGGCGGTTTGGCTAGCTGCCGACAAACATGTCGAGGCTTGGCTCGGTATCCCGTTGGCTGACGGAAGGGCATGGCAAAACGCGACGTCTTTGGTCTTTCGGCGAACTATAGCCTTAGCGTTTTTGCTCAGTTCACTAGCCTTAGGTCATGGCGAGTTGTATATGTATTGCCTCGGCCTCGCAGTCGGCTCCATGATCGCTGCCGCGACGGTACAACGAAGTAACAAAGCATTGGTGCAGTACGGATCTAAAACCGAGTTCCGAGATGCATTCCGGAAGTCCCGCCCGTTCTACAGCAACTCAGTCGCGACACAAGTTCGTAATTTTGACACGCTACTTGTCGGCCTAGTTCTCAGCCCAGTGGCATCTGGACTATATGGAGCCGCAAGTAGGTTGACCTCGCCATTGCGTATGGTACCGACTTCATTTGCGAATATATTGATGCCGATCGCAGCGAGACAGGCAAATGGTGGATCCGAGCGAATTTTAAAACCAATCCTTGCGTTACTGGGCTTTACGACTTTGATGTACGCAGGCATCGCAACTGCGATTCCTTTCGTCATCACCCCGCTGCTCGGGAAGGATTATGACGAGGCTATACCAGTAATTCAGATAGTCTGCATTGGTCTCATCTTTGCGGCCGTAGCTTCTCCGGTGAACTCGCTGCTTCAGGGTTGGGGTCATCTGGCGGCAGTTTCGTGGATATCATGGTTCACGACGGGATATTGTCTTATCGCGATTCTCCTGCTCGGTTCGATTTTCGGCGTCTCTGGCTGCGGATTAGCGCTGGCGACGAGCTATGTTCTGCAGGTTCTGATGCAGGCCATATATCTTTGGAAAACGAAGGGAAGGCATCAAAAATGACCAAGGTGTTTATGAGCATTAATGCTGCGCCTGGAAATATCGGTGATATATATATTCGACGGCAGGTCGTAAGGGCTTTCGATCGTCAAGGAATCGGTGGCGTGCTATACGCAGGGTCGATGCCCGCGGAATACCTCGACGCGTTTCACCTTAGTGGCCGTTGGAAACTGGCGTCGTCATACACCAAGTTTCTACTACAACTGATTTCCAGCTATGCAACTAGAAGGTGCGTCTTCGTGATGGCACCTGGACCAGCCGAATTAGGAAGCCGTTTGGCCCCAACTCTCAAGCATGTTCTAGTCACGCTAGTGATTCTGGTTGGTCGAGTTACCGGAAACCGCGTGTTGGTCTTGGGACGCGCCATCCGTGTGCACTCCAGGGTGGGCGTCCTATTTGAGAAAATAATCGTTCGAAGCAGCAATATGTACGTGGTCCGTGACTCGACATCGTCAGACTTATTAAGCGAACGAAAGGTGCAATTTGCCCCAGATTTCGCTTTTGGCTCCAAATTGGAATCTCCTAATGAAGAGGCAATGGACCGAATTTATGCATCAATTTCTTTACGTAACGATCGCATCGTCAATCCAGCTGCGATCAGTGACTTAGTCGCCCGCATCAGGTCTACTGGACTTATACCTAGGCTGGTGGTCCAAGTTCGAGAGGATCAGGCTACCAGCTCGGCGCTGGCCGCCCTTGTTGGTATAGACATCGTATCTTGGGAAGAGTACACCTCGCACTCGGCGCAAGAAGACGTGATTCTATCGGCCTATCGTGAGAGCTCTATAGTTATCAGTGACCGCTTGCACGCACTAATTTTTGGTGCAATAAGTGGATCGATACCCATAATCGTGGAACGCACCGGCGAGGATAAACTTCACGTGACGTTGGATCCTGTACTTGGTCCTCAAAGCCTTTGGCTAAACGGGATACAACCCGTCTGTGAAATCGATTCCTCAGAGCTGGAGAGGGAGCGGATAATTTTCGCTACTCGGCGGGCAAGAGAGGATTTGGAGATGATCTGGACGGATATACTTAATCTGAGCGACGTATAAACTGCGTATGGAGAATACCGCTTGAAAACTCAAGACCGCCCGACACGACAGTGCGGTGCGCGCTGACCGGCGAATTGAGAAACGAACAGTTCAAGGACGCCATTGCAGTGCTTTAACAGTTTGGTCTTCGTCGGGCAGTGGAAGCGTCCTGTGAACGTCGGAGACAAGTTCAGTATTTTGCGGCAGCTGACATTGCAACTCAGGCATTTTTGCGTTCGACAGACTTGGGTGCTTCGAGCATAGAGTAGTCATTTAGGTCTCGATGCGCGATGCTACCTGCTCCAACGATGGCGTGACTTCCCACAGTTACGCCGCGTAAAACGATTGCGCGGCAGCATATCCACGCCGCGTCACCAATCGAAATAGCACCGTTATCGAACTCGAACGTGGCTGAACTTCGGAGATGGCTACCTGTGCACAGAAGGGCGTCTTGCGATATGCATACATTCGTTCCAATTGTTATTTTTTCGAGATTGAGCAACCAGGCACCTTCGCCCACCCAACATGAATCGCCGACTACCAACTTCCAGGGCCAGTGGATACGAACGCGGTGGCGTATGAGAACGTTCTTCCCGATACTCGCTCCAAATAGTCTTAAGACAGCGACGCGCGCGCCGGAAGGAAACCACCATTGTTGAATAATTGCCGAAGCGATCTGCCATAGAATTTGGGTGGCGACGTTACGACCCTTATCGTAGCCATGGCCGGTAAATCCGGCTAACGAGAGGTTCGGGTGTGTGCCTGATCCCATTGCTACTTCTCCTCGGGTTTGTGCTGCATTTGCGTTGCTTCGGAGTCTTGACGGTCAGCGCATGTATGCGGCTTTGTTGGACGCGTAGCGTTTAATTCCTATATCTTTGCGATCCAATCCTGCATAGATGACATTGCCGCATTCTCACTCAGATTGCGATCCCTGAAGATCGGCCCGTTTAGACCAATGGCGCGGGCGTATTTCGGGTCGGACCGCAGTATTTCTACTGATCTCAGTAAGGCCTCAGGATCATTCGGAGTTACCGTAATTCCTGCTCCTGATGCAGAAATCTCACCGGCCGTGACGCTCTTTGAGTCAGTTGCTGCAATGATCGGGACACCACTTGCAAAGTAAGTTGTGAGTTTACTCGGAACGGCCATGCTGGATAGTGATTCTAATTCGTTGACAAGTAGAGCATCCGCAGCTTGTATCGCCCTCGAAAACTGATCGTCTGGTAACGGGTCTAAAAATCGGACGTGAGTGCAGGAACCGGCTAACGATTGAAGCGACTTACGCTGATTTCCGTCTCCTAGAAGAATAAATTTGATTTTCAGACATCGAGATTGAGCTAGTTTTGCAGCTTCGATTACGCTATGCAGACCTTGTTTGACCCCCATGTTTCCGGCATGCAATACAACGAACTCGTCGTCAGCCCATGTGAGACGATGGCGTTCGTTATCCCTATCATCGAGCTTTTCAAGCTTCGAATGGTTCCAGTTTCTTACGACGTCAACACGGCCGCGGTCGATGCCCATCGTGTTGGTCAGAACATCCTTGAAGCGGTCATGAATTACGGCAACTCTTGACGCGTTTCTGAGCGAGTACGATTCAACCTTCGACATGAGTTTGGCACTCCGCCCGCTCAAGGTGCCGGTTTCAGCTACTCCAAGTCCGTACAGATCCTGTACCCAGATGCCAAGAGCCGCCCGTCGGCTCTTGTGTATAAGCTTCAGTCGTAACTGGACTGCAAGAGTAGAGATTAGTGATGGTGTTACCGAAATTATGACGTCTGGGTCTTTCCAGTTCGAAAAAATTGCCCGAATCGCAAAGGTAGCCTCGAGCATGAGTCTAGTAAAAGGCGATGGGTTAGATGGAACATATGACCGTTTTCGATGAACCGCCACCCCTCTTATGAATTCTGTTCTTGATAGTCCGTTGTATCCTTCTGCGATCCGCCACTCGGGGTAATGGGGGTAGGCGGTTATGACGCACACTTCGTACCCGGCCGCGGCAAGGTTTTCTGCAAGACCGGAAGTATAGGGGGCTATTCCTGTCTTTTCTGGCGAGTAGTTAATGCCAATGATAGTAATCGACTTCGGATTCATTTCCTGCTGCCGCTCCCTGGTCAATGGCGCTGAATCGCTTGTCATCTCAACTGCGCTATCATTTCGAGGTGTCGTGCCCTCTCATTGTCGTCTTTGAAGCGCTGGCCTAGCACCCGTGCGGGCGCGCCGCCGCAAATTGAAAACTCCGGTAAATCTTTGGTGACTAGTGATCCAGCTCCGACTACGGATCCCGAACCGATCTTTACCCCGCTCAGGACGATCGCACCAGCTCCGATCCAGACGTCTGTTCCTATTGTTATTCGATCGCGCTCGTTTGGCTCACGGTCGCCGACCCAAGTGCTAAGTAGCATAGGTACTCCGAGCTCATCGAGTGCGTGGTCCTCTCGGCCCACAATTTGCACTCCCATGCCTATCATCGCGTAGTCCCCAATGGTCCCATCGACTTGTACGATCGATCTGGGTCCGATGCTGACGCATTTTCCGATTGTAAGTCCGTGCGGTGAGCTGACGATGGCGCCTCGTCCGGCGGAAAATCCCGGTCCCGTTTGGACGTTGCCGTAAACCGAAATCCTGTTTAGGATAGCTCGTGTCGCGGTTCGTACCACCTTAGGAAGTCTCGATCTGTTGTTCACTGTGAGTCTCCTCGATTTGGCCAGCCGTCGTCCGTTGTATTCATATTAGTTCCTGACAACGCGTTCCATAGTCCGTCTGCCATGGCTTCGGCGGAATAGTACTGGCTTACTTGCTGTGAAACTGATCGTGCGTCGACTGGAATGTCCTGAAGTTCGCGGGCATATTGACGCATTGCGTTTCCGAGGCCGTTTGGTGTCCCAGGATGGTAGCTTTTGACATGTCCAAACCGGGCTAACTCAATTTCGGGTGAATGCGGTTGGTCAAGGGAGTACAGCATTGGTGTTCCAAAGCCTAGACTTTGTGTGAGGCTGAGGCCGATGTAGCCGGGAGAGACAGAGAAGAGTGCGCGTGAGTAGACCTCTGACAACTTGTCGACATCGTCAATGCGGCCATGAAATATTACGCTCCCAGCTATTTCAATCTTTAGAATGGATGCCTCGATCGTGTCGGCCATTGACCCGAAACCGACTATCTCGAGCTTGTAGCCATCCTTTGCGAGCTCAGATATTGTAAACGCCTCGATTAGCTGGTCGGTATTCTTGCCGGGTTCTAGTCGACCCACGTATAAGATTGAGCGTAGGTGTACTGCTTTTTCAGTTTTGAGACTCTTGACTGAGTACAGTGAATTGGGGGCAACCCAGACCGGCTGGTGAGGTAAGTCGTTTCGAGCTGGTACAACGCTGTCGTAGCCGTAGAGTATTGTGCCTTGGACGATACGCCGCATTAGAAGACGCAGAGCGGCAGTTTTGGAACTTGCTCCTGATCTTGGGTACAGGTGACCCCAGGCAAGTGTGCGGCGTCTTAGGGTGAATCGTGTTCCCGCTATCCACCATGCGGTGATACTTCGAGGATTGAGGTCGATAACAGCGACATCTGCCGCGATTGCTGCTGTGACATTGCCTAGTTGGAGCAGTACCTTATTTCTGAGCAGCCCAATA
>NZ_LVCU01000568.1:0-4703 GCF_001647185.1 Rhodococcus sp. EPR-147 | reverse complement strand
ATGCCGTCTCCTTGGGCTCATGTTGTCTCTGCCTGCGCAGTCTATGTCAAGGCTCTAGTCGGGGCATCGCTAGAGGTGAGCGATACAGTGGCGCTTCGCTGGACTTTCCACATGCGTGTGTTGTGTCAGCCGGGTTAGGTGGGACGTGGTTTGACGATGTCTGATCGTTGTCCGCGCCAGTGGACGCTGCGTATCGGCGCGGGGTCTCATTGCACTTCGGTTTCGACGAAGCCGGTGTAGCGAATGGAGCCGTCGTCGATGGCCGTGAGTACTCGCTGCTTGAGCTGATCGGCCTTGCTGTTGGCTGGCCCCACCGCCACGAACGAGCGGGTCGGTGAGATCGCTCCCGAACGGTTAGCGGCAGACAGCCTCGTCGCCAAGTTCTTTCGGGTGTTCGACCGCCCGACGGACAGCACGAAGGAGCCGGGCCGGAGGTCGAGAGCCCGAGTGGGTGCTGGAATCGCTTCGAGCCGTGCGTGAGAGACGCCAAAGCCGGTGACGGCGGTGGGCGGCAGGCGTGGGTTGTTTGCATGACAATGCGAGCCGTCCGGTACAACCACCGACGAACAGGACGCTCGCCGCGCGTGCGGCGAGCATGATGGGGGAGAGTAGATGCGCTCGGTCGTGTTGAACCACTCGGGGTTTGACTGGAACTGTGCGTCGCGAACGAATACGACCGACTTGCCCAGCAGCGGAGCATGATTCGATCCCCGCGTCATGTCGTACGGGTCGAGCGGTATTCGAAGCCGGGTGAGAACGTGGCTGCCGGCGCGTAGTCGACCATCGGTTCGAGACCGGATCGACGAGTGGCGAGGGTCACTTCGAGTGACGGGTCGGGTATGTCCTTGTCTATCGTCGCTGGACGGAGGGCATGACAGCAGGTGGCGGGGTGGGTCGAACAGGGACGTTCGCGTACATGAATTGGGCTCGATCACCCCAGTGACGCGTCACAACGGGGAATTGACTTGATTGCGCTCGTATATCGAACGAATGAATTGACGCGCGCTGCCCCTGGACCCATCCGGTGCACGGAAAGCAACCAGCTATGTAACGATTAAGCCACGCAGTGACACGTTGCGAGTTGTACGAAACGAACGAGGAGCGCGAAGCATGGAGATACAGGATTATCTGAGAATCCTGAAGGCGAGGTGGATCATCATCGCCGTCACCGTGATCGTCGCGATCCTTGGGGCCTTGGGTGCGTCCCTGTTGACGACGCCGCTCTACGAGTCCAGCGCAAGGATGTTCGTCTCCACTTCCGGCGGAACGTCGGTCAACGAGGCATACCAGGGCAACCTGTTCTCTCAGCAGCGTGTCGCCTCGTACTCGGAACTCGTGACCAGTGAGGCCCTCGCCGCCCGGGTTCTCGATGTGCTCCCTCTTGGTCTGACGCCGTCGCAGCTGGCGGCGAAGGTGAAGGCGTCCTCGGCCCCCGACACCGTTTTGTTCGACATCACCGTCACCGACTCGTCACCAGCTCGGGCTCGCGACATCGCCAACGCGATGGCATCGGAGCTGACGACGCAGGTACGCGACCTGGAGACCCCAGAAGATGGCGGTACTCCGTCGGCGGGCGTCAAGACCTTCCAGCAGGCCGACGCGTCCGCCTCGCCGGTCAGCCCGAACACCAAGCGCAACTTGGCCCTCGGTGCCGCCGTAGGCCTGTTGCTCGGTATCGCACTCGCAGTGCTGCGTGACCGTCTGGACAACACGATCAAGAATCGCCGTGAGATCGAGTCGATCTCCGGCAAGGCGCTCGTCGGCACCATCCCGTTCGACAAGGAACGCAAGACGCATCCGGCCGTCGACTTCCAGGACCTCACCCAATCGGCCAGTGCCGAGGCTTTCCGTGAGCTCCGTACCAACCTGCAGTTCCTCGAAGTCGATCATCCGCCGCGCGTCATCGTCGTCACCAGTGCGATTCCCAGCGAGGGCAAGACGACCACCGCGGTGAACTTGGCTATCTCGCTTGCCGAGGCCGGCCACCACGTCGTTCTCGTCGAGGGCGATCTGCGTCGTCCCCGCATCTCGAAGTACATGGGCCTCATCGGCTCGGTGGGCTTGAGTACTGTCCTTGCAGGGCAGGCGAAAGTCGACGAGGTGCTGCAGCCGACCAAGTACGAGGGCCTGCAAGCCATGGCATCCGGTCCGATTCCGCCCAACCCGTCCGAGCTGTTGGGCTCCGAGGCGTCTCGCGCCATGCTGGTGGAGCTGCGATCCAAATTCGACTACGTCATCGTCGACGGCGCTCCACTGTTGCCAGTGACCGACTCGGCCGTCCTGACCACCCATGCCGACGGCGCTCTGATGGTCACCCGCTACGGGCATACCAAGAGCAACGAATTGACCAGGGCGATCGGCAATTTGGAAACGATCGGAGCGCACGTCCTCGGTGTGGTGCTGGCATTGACTCCCTCGAAGAAGGGCGACATGTACAGCTACTCGTACAACTACACCGCCGATACGAACTTGCCCAAACAGGTGACACCACCGGTTCCCGCGCCGGCACCTCAGGCACCGGTCGCCTCGACGACGCCGGTGACCCCTCCCGCTCCCGCACCGGTGCATGCTCCGCCGACGCGACAGTCCTCACCTCGATCAGCTTCCGCGTCGCCCGCTGCCGGCCCGCGCACCAGAGAGGCAACCCGGGAATCCGAGACCGACCCCAAATCCCAGCGGCCGGAGACTGTGCCCAGAAACGGAACTGAAAATCCGAGACTGCGGAAGTAGTCAATCAGGAGGCCGGACTCAACTCGATTGGGAAGAGTTGAGCCTCGGCCGTCCGCTCGTTCTGTGACAATTCCTGCGAGCGTCATCGCCGCCAGTAGTACCGGCGTGGAAACGTACGGAATTCGTATCACGGTCGCGTCCGCAAACAAGACGTGAATGACGGCCGTGAGCTTTTCGCGGCTTCTCATGGCAGGTCCCCGAGAACGGGTTACACAACGCGCGCGATCGTGGCTTTATTCATGAGCGGCATTCGGCCCGTCGCGGCCCAAAGATCATTCGTATGAATGGATTCAAGGCTACTCTCGCCGGCCTGTTGCCATGGCCGACGAGAGTGTGTAGGCGACCTACTGAGCGATCAGCACTCCGGAACGTCGATGGTCACCGTGGGCTGATCCACCAGAGGCTGCACGGGCACCGTTGCCTCGCCTGGAGCCGAGGGCTCCTCGAGTTCCCACGTCACCGTCTGCGACTGACCCGGCGGGATGGTCAGGTACGCAGCCTGCACCGGCCGGCCCAGCTCGGTGCCGGCCTGGATAGAGAATCCCGTGATGCCGTTGACCTTCATGGACGTGATCTTCGCGCCCTGAGTGCCGTACAGATAGACGATCGATTCGTTGGTGCCGTACTCCACCGTCGGCTGGAACGTGCTCGCCACGTAGGACGTCAGGCCCGCCGGATCTACGTTGTTGGTCAGCGTTGCAGTCACGGTCGACTTACGGGTACCCGCTGTGCAGGATTCGGCCGAGTACGTGATGTCGCGGGTCAGGTAGTAATCGAGCTTGTTGCCGCCGGCATTGTTGACCACCACGTTGGCGTACGGGGCCGGGCTGTCCGGCAACACGTGACCCACCTTGGTGCCGGCCAGAATTGCCTGCTCGGCCGGGTCTGCGCTCCACACCGAGATACGGCCCTCGCTGCCGGCGCGGCCCACCGCGTCGAGCAGAGACCTGGTGGGTGCCGCGCCCGTGGTCATCTTCTGCACCACCGCCGCGGCGATCTCCTGCAGATATGCCTTGCGAGCCAACTGGTCGTCGCCGAACCTGGAATACGCTGTGCTGAGGGTTATTTCGACGACATTGTCGGCGGTGATCTGCTCACCGTCGGCCAACGTGACCGGTCCGGTGGCGCCGAGGATGTAGCTCAACGCAATCGGGTCGGTGGCAATGGCACCGTTGAGCACCTCGCCCGTCTGCTCGGTCCACATCGACGACCAGATCTGGCCGGCATACGGAAAGTGCGGGCTCGCATTCGAGTTACGGAAATCGGTGGTGGTGTTGCGCGGAGCCCACAGCGCGTTGTACTCGGGCCCCAGATCGATGGGCTGCTGCGCGAATTCGAGTTCGTTGTTGGCACCGAGAGTGTCGACGCGAGCCGTGCCGTTTTCGGCGCGAATGATGCCGTAGCCACCGAGCAACCCGCCGGTGCCTCGCGCCTCCGCGTTGGTCTGGAACGCGAGAAAGTAACTGCGCGGGCCGTTATCGCCGAGCATCGACGGCAGCAGTTCACTGGCGATCCGGGTGTTGGTGAGCAGATTCGCGAGTTCGTGCGTCTGATCGATCAACGACGTGCGAGCCTCGTCCACCACGCCGAGGAAGGCGGGCTCGTCCACTTGTTGGGCCCGCTCACTGAGCTCGTCGGCCGCCGCGGAGGTCTGCTCCAGTACCGGCTGCGCGTCCCGCAGTGCGGCGGTATCGACCTTGCCGCCGCCCTCGACGAGGCTGCTCGGATTCAAGCTCGCGCCCGCCGCCGACGCCGGGGCGAGCACGTCGTCGGCCAATCCCTGCACCACGTCGCTGATCTGCGCTACCGATTTCAAGGGACTACCAAGATATGGAACGGCTTTGGCTATCGAAAACGGGATGGACGTCGTCGCCGAGACCGCATCGTCGGCGGATTCGGAGGCGCGAGCCGCCGCAGCCTCGGCCCCGGCCGAATCGCCGTCGAGCAATGCGTCCTTGGCCTGTGTGGCCGAA
>NZ_LVCU01000567.1:0-2564 GCF_001647185.1 Rhodococcus sp. EPR-147 | reverse complement strand
ACCGAGATGAGAATGGGCCGCTTTCTGCCCGATTTCCGACCCCGGGTATCGGTGGAACTGGTTGCCATCGTCGGTGGCCTCTCGGTCGAGGAAATGTATTCGAGTGCACAGCCTAAAGGGGAGTGGTCGATCTGGCGTACCTGTCTTCGATCCAGGTAGAGCATTCACAGTGTGTCGACTAGTTTGTAGTGGGCGATGAAAAGATCGACGTCGATGAGCGGTGCCGCCGGCCGAATCGAAGCCGTCAGGGTGCGTGCGTTGAGGAGGTCGGGGAGTGTCGCCAGAGGCGGACGATCGGTTCGAGGATGGCCGCTTCCCTCTGTCGGCTGCTCAGATGAACATCTACCTCGCTCAGCAGCTGGCCCCGGATGTGCCGTTCACCATCGCTCAATACGTCGAGATCCGCGGCGACATCGACCCGTCCGTTCTGATTCGCGCGACGGACATCGCCTGCCGACGGCTCGAATCGCCTGCAGTGCGGATCGGCGTGGACGACGGCCACCCGTACCAGTGGTCGGACCTGCGAGTGCCGTACGCGATGATCTACCGCGACTTCACCGACCGCGAGCATCCCATCGACGATGCCCAGCGCTACATGGACGAGCAGTATCGGAAACCGGTGGATCTGGTTCGAGACCAACTGATCGCCTCCGAGATCATCCAGGTAGGCGCGTGCCACTACTTCTGGTACAGCCGGGCTCACCACATCGTGATGGACGGCCTCGGCGCAATCTCGGTGCAGGAGCGCACCGCTGCGGTGTACACCGCGTTGATCACGGGCAACGAGATCCCGAAGACCCGCGCCATCGGAGTGCGGGAGATCTACGACTACGAGGCCGCGTACCCCCACTCCTCCCGCTACGAGACCGACCGCCAGTACTGGCTCGGTCGACTCGACGGCCACCTCGAAGCACCCAGGCTGGCCGGCAGCCCACACGAACCCGCCGCTCACAGCGGAGTGACGGTGAGCGTCGGTGCTGTCCTGGACGCAGACCTCACCGAAGCCGTTGCGGCAGTGGCGCATCGGTACAACTCCTCCGACGTCCCCGTCGTGCTCGCCACGTTCGCGCTCTATCTCGCGCGCATGACCGACACCGACGACGTCATGCTCAGCTTGCCGGTATCGGGCCGAGCGACCACCAAACTGCGGGAATCGTCCGGCATGATGTCCAACGTCGTGCCGCTTCGCATCGGCGTCGAGCAAGGGGTCACCGTCGAGGAACTGCTTCGACGGATTCAGGTGGAACTCACCGGCGCACTTCGCCATCAGCGGTTCCGCGTCGAGGACATGCAGCGGGCGACCGGCGACGGTACCGGCAGTGCAGCTGCCGGACGTGGCGTGTTCGGTCCCACGGTGAACATCATGATGTACAACAGCACAATTCGGCTCGGCGACGTGATCGGCGAATACCGCGTGCTCTCCAGCGGCCCCATCGACGACATGATGGTCAACGTCTACCCCGGTGTCGCAGGCACCAGCACTCGCGTCGACTTCCTCGGTAACCCTGCCCTCTACAGCACCGACGAGCTCGCAGCCCACCAGCGACGCTTCCTGGCACTCCTGCGCGAGGTGGTCCACGCCCCCGAGGGGCTCGCGGTGTCCGAGCTCGAAGTGCTGGGTGCCGAGGAGAAGGCAGCGCTGATCGGCGCACATTCCACGGCGACCGTACCCCCCGCGCTGCTGCCCTCGCTGCTGACGACCGGTGCGGTGGTGCGAGCCACCGGAGTCGATCAGTCCAGTGACGACTTCACCAGGGTCGCGGAACACATTGCTGCGCAACTCGTCTCGATCGGCGCAGGCCCGGAGAAGCGAATCGCCGTCGCGATCGAACGCTCCTACGAATCCTTGTTGGCCTCGTGGTCCGTCTCGATCTCGGGCGCGTCGTTCGTTCCACTCGACCCCACCGAGCCCGCCGATCGGTTGGCTGCCGTGCTCGCCGATGCGCACGTGGAATTCGGCATCACGACTCGTGCCGGTGTGTACCACCTTCCGAACACTGTCCGATGGTTGCTCATCGAGGACCTGCTCGACGCCGACCCGATCGCGTTCACGTCGCCGACACTGCACGTCGACAACGAGGCCTACGTCATCCACACCTCGGGGTCGACGGGAAAACCCAAGGCCGTCAGCGTCACTCACCGCGGACTTGCGCAACTCGCAGCCAACGTCGTCGAACGGTTTGCCGTCACCCCCGACTCGCGCGTACTGCAGGCGGCGTCGCCGGTCTTCGACGCATCCATCCAAGAGCTCCTTGCCGCGTTCGCTGCGGGTGCCACCCTGGTGATCGCTCCGGCCGACGTCTACGCCGGCCCTGCCCTCGCCGGCGTGTTGGACCGCGAGAAGATCACGCACCTGATCACCTCGCCTACCGTGCTGGCCACTCTGGACCCGGACGACCTCAGCTCCATCGACGTCTTCGACGTCGGAGGTGAGGAGTGTCCACCCGCGTTGCGGGACAGGTTCGTCTCTGCCGATCGAGCGATGCGCAACGCCTACGGGCCGACCGAGGCGACGGTGTTGGCCACGTTGTCCGACCCGATGCGCGCCGCCGAACGGGTGACCA
>NZ_LVCU01000566.1:0-576 GCF_001647185.1 Rhodococcus sp. EPR-147 | reverse complement strand
TCTCGGTGGCGACGGACTCGCCCGCGGATACAGCGGGCAGCCGGGTGTGACGTCGACGCGGTTCGTCGCAGACCCGGGTGTACCCGGAGCTCGGTTGTATCGCACGGGAGACATCGTCCGTCGGTCGTTCGACGGTTCCACGATGGAGTACCTCGGCCGCAGTGATCAGCAGATTCAGCTGCATGGGCGTCGTCTCGAACTCGGCGAGGTGGAGTCCGCGGCCACCACGTGTGCGGGAGTCACCGCGGCCGTGGCCGTCGTGCGCGAGAACCGACTCGTTCTGTACGTCACCGGAGGCTCGGCGGAGCTGGACGGTCATCTCCGGAACCGTCTGCCCGCCTGGATGGTTCCCAGCATCGTCGTGGTTCTCGACGCGCTGCCGATGACTGCGAGCGGCAAGGTCGACCGTCGTGCGTTGCCGGCCCCGACCGCATTCGTCGATACCGAATACGTTGCACCGCAATCCGATACCGAACGCACCGTGGCGGGAGCCTTCGCCGACGTCCTCGGTGTCGAGAAGGTGGGGCGCGAGCACTCGTTCTTCGAGCTCGGCGGTGACTCGCTCAGCGCTACCCG
>NZ_LVCU01000565.1:0-11199 GCF_001647185.1 Rhodococcus sp. EPR-147 | reverse complement strand
CTGCTTCCGAGCCGTCACTCGAACTACTCGATACCGTTGTGCCGGGGCGTATCCCGTTGTCGTACGCGCAGCAGCGGCTGTGGTTCCTCAACCAGTTCGACCCCGCATCGCCCGCGTACAACATGCCGGTCGCAGTGCGAGTCGGAGCCGGTGACGATCCCGCGATGGTTCTGACGGCTCTGCGCGACGTCATCGAGCGACACGAAGCCCTGCGCACCTACTACCCGGCCGACGACGACGGTCCGCGGCAGGTAGTGCGGCCCACCGATACCGTCCTCGTCGAGGTGCCCGAACGCACTGTCTCCGAGCGGGATCTGGACTCCGCTGTGGCAGCAGCCGCGGCCGAGGGCTTCGATGTCTCGGCCGAGGTACCCATCCGCGCAACGCTTCTGCGCGTGCACGAATCCGGCGACACCGTCGCCGTGGTGGTGGTGCACCACATCTCGATGGACGGGTGGTCGGTCGACCCACTCGTACGCGACTTCGCATTCGCCCACGCCTCTCGGGTAGCAGGTCACGCGCCCACCTGGCCGCGCCTGCGCGCCCAGTACGGCCAGTACTCGGTATGGAACCGGGCCGTGGTGGATTCGGTTGCGGACGAACAGCTCTCGTTCTGGGCGTCGGTTCTCGGTGATACAGACACTGCGGCGGCGGAGCTACCGGCGGACTTCCCCAGGCCTGCGGTGCAATCGATGAGAACGGACGCAGTTCCGTTCGAGATCGGGCCGCAGCTGCACGCAGGTATCCGTGAGTTGGCTCGATCGACCAACTCAACCACCTTCATGATTATCCACGCCGCCGTGGCCGCTGCCCTGAGCCGCTTCGGCACCTCGAAGCGCGTCGTGGTCGGATCTCCCACCGCAGGGCGAGGACACGAAGCGCTCGACGAGATGGTCGGGATGTTCGTCGGAACCCTGCCTCTCGCAGTCACTGTGGACCAGTCGGACAGTTTCACGTCCCTGCTCGACGCAGTCCGCACCGCAGACCTCGATGCCTTCTCGCATTCCGACGTCCCGTTCGAGCGTATCGTCGACGCCCTCGCGACCGATCGATCCCTCGACCGGCATCCGCTGTTCCAGGTGATGTTGGCTTTCGACAATGCGCCGCACCGATCGGTCGAGGACCTGCCCGTCTCGGTGCTCGAGATACCCACTCGCACTTCGGAATTCGATCTGACGCTGGTGCTTGCGGACGAACAGGGTGATTCGGCGTCGTCGACCGGCCAGATCGAGTACGCGGTGGACCTCTACCAGCGGGCCACCGTCGAGCAATTCGCGTCGGTGATTCTGGCTTTTCTGAACGCAGCGGTCGCCAACCCGGCTGTTGTCGTCGGTGATCTTGCGCTTGCCGACACGCCAGCCCTGCCGTCGTCGATGCGCGCCGGCACGCTGCTCGACGTATTGAGCGGTGGCACAGCCATGTCCGGTGATGTCGCTGTCGACGGCCTGGAATCGATGACATACGCCGAGCTCGATTCTCGCTCGAACCGGATCGCACGGCTGCTCATCGCACACGGCGTCGGACCGGAAACTCTTGTCGCTCTGTCTCTCGAACGCTCGGCCGAATACATCGTCGCGCTGTGGGCCGTGGTGAAGGCGGGCGGCGCGTTCGTACCCGTGGACCCGCGCTACCCGGCCGCTCGCCGCGAACAGATGCTGGAGCACATCGAGATCGGCTTCGGCGGATTAGAGCCGACAGTGCACTGGCTCGACGAGACGCAGGCCGAGAACTTCAGCGACCTGGCCCTGACCGGTGCGGATCGCCTGGCAGCGCTGACACCTGCGCACCCCGCCTACGTGATTCACACGTCGGGTTCGACGGGAACGCCCAAGCCTGTGGTGGTGACGCATCAGGGTGTGTATGCGCTTGCGCAGCAGGTCATTCCGCGGTACGGCGTGACCTCGAGTTCGCGCGTGCTCCACGGCTACTCGGTCAATTTCGATGCCGCAGTTCTCGAACTCGTCCTTGCTTTCGGGGCCGGGGCGACCATGGTGATCGCGCCGCCGGACCTACTCGGCGGGGACGAGATGTCGGCCTTCCTCACTGCGCATCGCGTCACCCACTACCTGTCCACACCCGCGGTGCTTGCCACCGTGCCGCCGACCCCCGGGATCGAGACCGTCGCCGTCGGCGGTGACGTGCTGGGTTCCGCCGTCGTCGACGACTGGTCGGCCGGGCGGTCGATGCTGAACGCCTACGGTCCCAGTGAGGCGACGGTGGTGGCCACGTTGGCCGAGTCGCTGCGTGCCGGTGAGCCGGTCACCATCGGTCGGCCGTTGGCGCATGTGGGTGCGCTGGTACTCGACGACCGGTTGCATCCGGTGCCACTCGGGGGCGTCGGGGAGCTGTACCTCGCAGGCTCGGGCGTGGCTCGCGGTTACCACGCGGACCCGGCGTCGACCGCCGCGCGCTTCGTTGCGGCACCCGGCGGCACGCGGATGTACCGGTCCGGTGACCTCGTTCGGCAGCAGCCGTCGGGCATGCTCGATTACCGCGGGCGCCGAGACGACCAGGTCCAGATCAACGGTGTGCGCGTCGAACTGGGGGAGATCGAGAGTGCACTGACGGCGCACCCCGACGTCGGTGGAGTGGTGACAGCGGTGCGTGTGAACCGAATTCACGCCTGGGTGGTGGGCCTGGATGGGCAGGACGCTGCCCAGTGGCTGCTGGACCGGCTGCCGTTGTCGATGCAGCCGGCTGTCATCACCCGGATCGACGGTATTCCGCTGACCGGCAACGGCAAAGTGGATCTCGCCGCCCTGTACTCGGAGACGCTTCCCGGCGGCGATCCGGCGGCGGCGCGGAACTTGGCGCAGGAGGTGGTGC
This sequence comes from Rhodococcus sp. EPR-147, assembly GCF_001647185.1. Classification (NCBI taxonomy): domain Bacteria; kingdom Bacillati; phylum Actinomycetota; class Actinomycetes; order Mycobacteriales; family Nocardiaceae; genus Rhodococcus; species Rhodococcus sp. EPR-147. The sequence continues at coordinate 8,373 of NZ_LVCU01000565.1, read as the reverse complement.
TCGGAATTTTCGCCGATCTGCTGGGCATCGAGAATCCTGGCGTCGACGACAATTTCTTCGTCCTCGGCGGGGATTCCCTCGTCGCGACGCGGGCCGCAACTCGCATCAGCGCGGCGCTCGGTACCCATGTACCGGTGCGGACGATCTTCCAGTCTCCCACCGCGCAGCAGCTTGCGTCGGCGATCGAGTTGTTGTCCGAGAACTACACTCCGCTACCCGCTCTGGTCCACGATCCCGACGCGCGGTCGTACCCCGGTCTTGCCCCGGCCGAACGCCGAATCTGGCTGCAGAATCGATACGACCCGACCTCGGCCGCGTACAACATCGCCGTCGAGGTACCGCTTCCAGCGGATCTGGACCTCGCTGTTCTGCGCGCCGCGATAGCCGATGTGCTGGAACGGCATTCACCGCTGCGCACGGTGTACCCGTCGACCGCGAACGGTCCCGTCACTGTTGTTCTCGACCCGCAGATCGTGCTGTCGACGTTGGACGATGCACATGCAGGGCACGATGCTCTGGCCCTGCACGGCTTCGATTTGACCCTCGAAGCGCCGCTACGCCTCGGCCTGCTGGACCGAGGCGGCGAGCGGGTGCTGTCCGTTGTTGCGCACCACATCGCGGTCGACGGGCTCTCGCTCCGTCCGCTGGCCCGAGACGTCGAGATCGCCCTGCTGGCCCGAATGGCCGGATCGACAACGGAATTCGATGCTCTCGCCGTCGACTACTCGGATTACCGAGTGTGGCAGCGCACTGTGCTCGACGCGGTCGCGTCGGATCAGCTCGAGTTCTGGCGTCGCACCCTGGCCGGCGTGCCGGAGTTCCTCGACCTGCCGACCGGAACCCCTGATCCCTCGGCCGATGCGACGGCCGTGGAGTTCTCCGTCGGCCCGGACACCCTCACGCTGCTGCGTTCGCTCGCGCATCGGGTGGGCGCAACGGTGTTCGTCGTGGTCCACGCAGCGTTGGCCGCTGTGCTCGCAGAAGCCAGTGGTACCCAGGACATCGCGATCGGGACGCCGGTGGGTGGCCGATCCGATCCGGCACTCGATCACCTCGTCGGCATGTTCGTCGGTACCGTCGTGCTCAGGACGGAGGTCGATCCGTCGACGACGTTCGAGGACTTCGTCACCGCGGTCCGCGACCGGGATCTCGATGCATTCGCGAACTCGGACGTCCCGTTCGAGCAGGTGGTAGACGCGGTGCAGCCCACCCGCGCCGTCGATACCCATCCGCTGTTCCAGGTGCTCCTGGCCTTCGGTGATACGGCAACTCCGACAATCGAACTGGGGGCGTCGTCGATCACCCCGCGTCGCGTGGACATCACGGACACGCAGTTCGACCTCGAGGTCCTGGTCGACGAGTCCGAGGCCGGACTGATCGGCCAGCTCGGGTTCTCGCCCGCACGGTTCTCGCGATCGGTGATTCTCGGACTGGCCGAGCGCCTGACCGAGGTGTTGACGATGGTCTCGACGCGGCCGAACATTCGGCTGGGCAGCGCAGAGTTCGGGCACGCCCCGTCGGCCGTCACCTCGCACCGCGACAATGCGCCCGGACTCACACTGGCGGCAGTGTTCGAGCAGGCAGTGCAGAGCTGGCCCGACAATGTCGCGGTGATCGAGGGATCGCGATCGCTGACGTACCGTGAGGTGGATCGGCAGTCGAATGCGCTGGCCGACAGACTGATACGCGCAGGTGCTCGGCCCGGGGCTCTGGTGGCGATCGCCTATCCTCGCTCCGCCGACTATGTCGTCGCGATCTGGGCCGTGGCCAAGACCGGAGCGGGCTTCCTGTCCATCGACCCCTCTCAACCCGTGGCACGGGTACAGGAGATCCTCGATCGCGCTGCCCCGGTCACAGGAATCTCGGCTGCCGACTTTCATTCGGTCGGTGCCGACTGGGAGAGCGTCACCGGCGACGAGCTCGATCGGGTCGATGGTCGCGAGGCACCACTCGACAGCGTGGCGTACGTCGTCTACACCTCCGGTTCCACCGGGGTGCCCAAGGGCGTGCGGGTGACGCATCGCGGCATCGCGAATCTGGTGCAGAGCCAACGAGATCTCTTCGGAGTGGAGCCGGGATCGCGGGTACTCCAGTTCGCGTCGCCCAGTTTCGACGCGTCGATCTTCGAGACACTGATGGCCGTCGGTGCGGGAGCCAGCACGGTGATCGTTCCGCCCGAGGTGCACGGAGGGCGCGAGCTCGAAGCGCTCATCGAGCAACATCAGGTGACCCACGCGTGCCTCACGCCGACCGTCCTACAGGTGACCGACGCGGAGGCCGTGCCGTCGCTTCGAGTGATCGTGATGGCCGGTGAGGCCGCCAATTCTGCACTGCTGCAACGATGGTCGCGTCGACGCTCGGTGTTCAACGCCTACGGCCCCACCGAGGGGACCGTCATGAGCACCTGCACCACGGACCAGCGTGCGTGGGGCCCGGCGGTGCCGGTGACCATCGGCGGACCGGTTCGCGGCTTCGACGCAGTGGTACTCGATGCCCGTCTACGCCCGGTGGGCAACAACGTCGTCGGGGAGCTCTACCTGGGCGGGGTCGGCCTCGCCGAAGGTTATCTGGGACAGAGCGGAACGACGGCGAGCAGCTTCGTTGCCGATCCGTTCGGTGACGGTCGGCTCTACCGAACAGGCGATCTGGTGCGCTGGGTTAGTCGGGGTAGCGATCGCGAACTCGAATATCTGGGCCGGGTCGATTCGCAGGTCAAGGTTCGAGGTCATCGCGTCGAGCTGTCCGAGGTGGAAGCGGCACTGCTGCGTCACCGAGATGTGCGTCAGGCCAGCGTGATCGGTCGAGGGCAGTCGCTCGCTGCCTACGTGGTGGGCGGCGTCGAACCGCGGGAGGCTCGCGAGTTCCTGGCCAGGTCACTGCCGGCGTACATGGTGCCCAGTACCGTCACCGTCGTCGATGCACTGCCGATGACGTTGTCCGGCAAGGTAGATGCGAGCACGTTGCCCGAGCCCTCGATCATGTCGACCGAACGACGTGCCCCGGTCTCCGCGAACGAAGTACTGGTACATGCCGTGTTCTCCGACGTCCTGCAGGTGGCCGGTGAGGACATCGGTGTGGACGACAATTTCTTCGATCGCGGTGGGCACTCCCTCTCGGCGGTGCAGGTGGTGGATGCGCTGGGGGACCGGCTCGACCGTCGACTTCCGATCAGTCTGCTGCTGGTACATCCGACGATCTCGGCCCTGGCAGCACAACTCGACGCGGGCGATCACGGTGCTGACGGTGCCTTCGAGGTGGTGCTTCCGCTGCGAACCGAGGGGGTGGGCGCACCGCTGTTCTGTGTGCACCCGGCCATCGGAATCGCGTGGAGCTACCTCTCGCTGCTCGGGGAGACCGAGCGTCCGCTGTACGGGCTTCAGGTGCCCGGTATCGCCGACGGTGACACTGCACCGACCTCGATCGAGGAGTTCGCGGAGAGATACGTGCGCGAGATCCGGGGCGTTCAGCCGCACGGTCCGTACCACCTGCTCGGATGGTCGCTCGGTGGGGTGATCGCGCATGCTGTTGCGACGCAACTGCAGTCGGAAGGTGAGGACGTCGCGCTGTTGGCGCTCGTCGACGCGCAGCTCTCGGCACCGGAGGGCGCCGCAGAGTTCGGCATCGACGATCTTGCTCGTCAGCTCGGGGTCGAGGGTGACTCGTTCGAGACCATCGTGGATCGATTGCGCGAGAACATAAGTGAACTGGCGTTTCTCACCGTGGATCATCTGCGGCGAATGTATCGTCCCGTCGCGGAGGCTCCCACCTGGGTGGCGTCGTACGCGCCTGCGGTGTTCGCGGGGCCGGTGCACTACTTCGCCGCTCGCGGCTCGCACGGTGCGGAGCAGTGGACGCAGTTCGTGGGCGGGCGGATGTCGATTCACCGGGTCGATGTGGAACACGAAGACATGCTGGGCGAGTTCGGTGCCCGTGCACTAGGCCGAGTGATCGGCACCGCAGCTGTGGGGAAAGGTGTGGCGTGATGAGCGAACAATTGGAGCCGTACGTCGATGACGTGCGAACGCACTACGACCTCTCGGACGAGTTCTTCGCGCTGTTCCTCGACCCGAGTATGACGTACAGCTGCGCCTATTTCGAGCGTGAGGACATGACGCTGGAGGAGGCGCAGACGGCCAAGATCGACCTCGCCCTCGGCAAGCTGGACCTGAAGCCGGGGATGACGCTGCTCGACATCGGCTGTGGCTGGGGAGCTCTCGCCAAGCGGGCGGTCGAGAAGTACGACGTCAATGTCATCGGTCTGACGTTGAGCCGAAATCAGTACGAGCACGGACGCACCGTCGTTGCCGACCTGTCGACCGACCGCACCGTCGACATCCGGTTGCAGGGGTGGGAGGAGTTCGACGAGCCCGTCGACCGGATCGTCAGCATCGGCGCGTTCGAGCATTTCAGACGTAACCGATACTCGGCATTCTTCGCGAAGTGCCGCTCGGTAGTTCCCGCCGACGGACGAATATTGTTGCACACCATCGTCATCACGCCACCCGATCCGGTTTCCGGTGGTGGCGGACTCACCCGTGAGGATGCACATTTCTCGCGCTTCATCCTGCGCGACATCTTTCCCGGCGGACAGTTGACGCTCGTCAAGGTGATCAAGGCGAAAGCCGCCGACGCCGGATTCGAGTTGCTGCGGGAGCATCCTCTGAGGTTGCACTACGCGAGGACACTCGATACCTGGGCCGAGAAACTGATCGCATCTCGCGACGAGGCCATTGCCGTGTCCTCGGAGGCGACGTACGACAAATATGTCCAGTACCTCACCGGCTCGTCGGCGCGATTCAAGAGTTCACGCATCGACGTCGTGCAATTCACGCTGGCAGCTGCAGACATACCCGAGAAGTGACAAGGATGCCCACCATGATGAAAGCTCGACTCGGTTGTGTCAGTGGACTGTTCGCTGCCGCGGTCCTGGCCGTCAGCGCGATGGCTCCCGGAACCGCTGCTGCTGCACCTCTTCCGGTCGTCGGACCCGGTAGTGGTTTCGTCACCACCGGAGGCATCGACGACCTTACCGCCTGCTCCATCGCGGCCGTCGGATACGACGACGCCGGCCGACTCGTCGCCCTGACCGCAGGCCACTGCATTCTGCGTACGGGTCTGCCCGTCACCCTCGTCGGATCGCCTACGGCCCCGGTCGGCACTACGGCCGTCGGGCATTGGGGACCCGATTACGGCGTCATCGTCCTCGATCCCACCAAGGTCACGCCGGTGTCCAGTCTGGGCGGAGTCACCGTGACGGACATCGGCACCGGATCGGTGGGTCAGCCGGTCTGCAAGAGCGGCGTCGGCAGCGGACTGACGTGCGGCACCATCGTCGAGAACCGGGGCGGGGACCTGATGTCCGATGCCGTCACCGTCTGGGCCGACTCCGGAGCCCCGCTGGTGGCCGGTACCACGCTCGTCGGAATCGCCAGCCATGCCTCGGGCGTTCCGCTGCTCAGTCCCACCGCCTACGCATCCGCCTCGGAATCGATGCGTTTGCTGAGTGCATCGGGGTCCCCGGGTGCGGGCTTCCGACCGGTGGGAAGCTGATAGCGAGAGCTTCTGAAGATGACGCGGTAGGCCGGAACTACACCCGATCCATGCCCGCCTTGTGGGTCGGGTCGATGAGGAACAGGCTGCTGCCGTCCAATCCGTCTCTGCGGTGGATGTTTCCGCGCAATCCGGCTTCGACCAGTCGCACCGCTATTTCGTAGATCGCTTCGAGGCGATCGTCGGTGAGATCGGGCCTGATCGCGAGATGGATTTCGTCGCCGATGTGGCGCAGTACAGCCTGGAAGTTCGGGCTCACCGCGCTGTAGAGCTCCTCGCACTGGATCACCAACGCGTCGGACATGACGAAGTCGTCCTCGGCCCCGAGTAACGGCATCACTCCGAAGTCCTCGAGCAGATCGATCAGCTGCACAGCGCTACGGCCGGCCGCCGTCGAGCGGTCCGCTTGTACACCGGATTCCACTTCCTTCGTCGTGAAGATCAGTGGCGCCTCGGCGCTGGGATCGAGCAGGCCCAGATCGGCGCGCATCGCCTTGAGCAGCAACGAGTGCATTCTGGTGATGTAGGCATGCTCGCTCTGCAGACGTTCGTGTGCCGGAGCGGGGATTCCGGTTTCGGGAGCCAGCGGTGCGAACACCCGGCGATCGATTCCCGTGGACAACTCCAGTGCCAACGGATGGACGCGCCTGCGCGCGACCACCAGTGCGGCGGTGAGTGCCAGGTTCAGTTGGTCGTAGGCCTTGTCCAATGCCCGCGTCGCAGCCTTCAGATCGCCGACCGGAGTGGAGACCACCGCTGCCGAAATCTCTTCGGCCACAACCCGATCGACGTTGGACAGCGCGAAGAGCAGTTCCTGGTATCGCGCGGTCACCTGGTCGCGGTTCCACGAGTCGTTGTCGCTGGACTGACGCACCTGACGATCGACGGCGGTGTGCAACGCCGCCAACTCCCGCGACATCACCTCCTCCTTCGCGCCGACGCGTCGCACACTCAGCGCAGCCAACGCGGCACCCAGCGCAGCGATGACGACGAGAATCAAGGTCCACACCGCAATTGCGGTCACACCGGACTCGGTAGCAGCTACGACGCTGGTAGTCATGGGCACATCATGCACGAATGTGTTACATATCGTTCTTCTTTCGCCGCTCTAACTGCCAGGTAATTGTGGGTGCGGCTATCGCCTTTCGGATTCAGCCGAGCGCGGTGTGGGCTGCACCGATCTCTGTCGCCATCCCCAGATCGTCGTTTTCCACAGCGCTTCGACCACGACGGCACGGCTCATCTTGCTAGTGCCGGACTCGCGTTCACGGAAACTGATGGGAACCTCGCTGATCTTCTTCCCGGTATCGGCCACCAGCAACGCCATTTCGATCTGGAAGCTGTATCCGCGCGAGGTGACGGACTCGAGATCCATCAGGCGAAGTGCATCGTCGGTGAATACTCGGTAGCCCGCGGTGGCGTCTCGAACCGTCAACGGCGTGAGCATGCGTACGTAAGTGTTTCCGGCTTTGGAGAGGATCTTGCGGCTCAGTGGCCACCCTTCGGTCCGCCCGCCGGGCACGTAGCGGGATCCGATGACGAGGCCGACCTCGGGAGCGTAGGAGGCCGCGATCATCGCCGGCAATCGTTCGGGAGGGTGACTGCCGTCGGCGTCCATCTCCACCAGCCGAGTGAATCCGTTCTCGAGGCCGTATCGGAACGCATCGAGGTACGCGGTGGCCAGACCCGATTTTGCAGGCCGATGCAGTACTCGCACGTCGGGATGTTCCGCCGCCAAAGCGTCGGCGATGTCCCCGGTGCCGTCGGGACTGGAATCGTCGATGACGAGAATCGTGGCACCGGCAACGGAATCCAATGTCCGACGCACCAGCGGAACCAGATTGGCGGATTCGTTGTAGGTCGGGATGCACACCAGGACGTCCGCATAATTGGCGGTCATCGCGCCAACACCTTCGGAGTCCAGATCAGGTAGTAACCCGCGAATTCGCCGTGCCGGGTGAAGGGCACCTTGTTCGAGAGGCGATACGGCGTCTCACCCGTGGTCAGATACTGATTGATCGCTTGTCCGTTGTCCGTGTTCAGACTCAGATAGATCGTGCCGAAATGTGATTGGTCGATCGCTTCGCGGTATGCGTTCATGCCGTTCTTGTTTCCGTAGTTCAGGCTGAACGTGTCCGTCCACAGAATCGGTTCCACCTCACCGCGCAGGGCGTAGCGCTGCGCCGACGGTTCCTCACCGAGGATCGCTTTGTTCGGCGAGACGGCGATCTCCTCGCGTAGGGCCTCGACCACCGCGGTGTCGTCGACCCAGGAGGTGAGGAACTCCTGCGACTGAGTCCAACCCAGCACCAGTTGCATCGACAGTGCAGCGGCAGCGAAGGGAACCCCGAACCACTTCGAGCGAGCGACGAACCAGGCGAGCAGGTACCCCGCCAGCGGAGCCGCGAACACCATGCCGAACGCGACGTGTTTGGACAGCGACGTCTCCTCGCCGATGCGAATCTGCTGCGCTGGCCCGATGACGCTGAACGTCAACAGCGTCAGGACCAACGGCCAGCGACGCCACTGGAGGGCAGCACCGAACACCGCCAGGATCAGGATCACCCCGATCCACGTCGCGGTGTTGGTCAGCAGCAGCGATGCCGAGGCCGGAGAGATAGGTGTGCGGTTGGTGGTGGTCGAGACGATGCCGGGCACCAGATCCTGAGCCCAGAACACCAGCACGAAGAAGGAGATCGCGACGGCCGACAACACGATCAACAAGGCCTGCCGGACGGCTCCCCAGCGAATCCTGTTCCACGTCAGCAGCATTCCGATCACCGCGATACCGGGAAGGTAGACCGCCGTGGCGTACTTGGTGAG
>NZ_LVCU01000564.1:0-8663 GCF_001647185.1 Rhodococcus sp. EPR-147 | reverse complement strand
GGTGGTCGACGCCGCTGCCGGAGCCTCAGCTGGTGCCTCGGCCGCGGACGCCTCGGCTGGTGCCTCGGTGGTGTCCGACGCCTCGGCGGGTGTTGCCGCTGCCGCACCCGGCTTACGTGCACCCGGCTTCTTGAATCCGGACTTCACGGCCAGGCCCTTGGGCTTGACGGTCGGCTTGGATTCTGCGACAGCCTCGGCGGCGGGTGCTTCCGACGCCTTAGCCTCGGCAACCGGTGCCTCAGCAGCAGGAGCCTCGGCAGCAGGTGCTTCGGAGGCCGGAGCCTCGGTGGCAGGCTTACCCGGTGCCTTGGCTCCCGGCTTCTTGAATCCGGACTTCACGGCCAGACCCTTCGGCTGGACGGTCGGCTTGGATTCGGTTGCAGCAGAAGCCGATTCCGCAGGTGCGTCAGTGGTCGACGGCTCCGCGGCGGGAGCCGCGGTGCCCTCGGCCGGCTTACCTGGTGCCTTGGCACCCGGCTTCTTGAATCCGGACTTCACAGCCAGACCCTTGGGCTTGACGGACGGAGTCGATTCCGAGGCCTCGGCAGAAGGAGCTTCGGCAGCAGTGTCGGCAGGTGCAGGTGCAGCCGCCTTCGCGCCGGGTGCCTTGCCCTTCATCTGCAGACCCTTGCCACCGGGTGCCTTGCCGCCTGCCATTCCGAGACCCTTGGGCTTGGCCGCGGGTGCAGCCTCCTCCGTAGGCTCTTCGGCCTTGGTGGCAGAACCGGGTGCCTTCGCTCCCGGAGCCTTGGCCAGACCCTTCATCTTCAGACCGCCGCCGGCCTTGGGGGCCGGAGCTGCCGGAGCGGACTTCGCCTCGGCCGGCTCCTCGACGGGGGCGATGCGTTCGGCCTCTTCGACCTCCATCGCCTTTTCGGTCGCGAGCTTCTCCTCCGGAGTGCGCTCGCGGGGGATGACCTTGATGTTCTCGCCCAGTACCGAGGACTCGACGCGGGTGATCGACTCGAGCATCAGCTGCGCGACGTCGACGACCTCGACGCCCTCGTGCGCGCCGCCTTCCTGACGTGCGGTGACGCCGTCCGTGAGCATGACGCGGCAGAACGGGCAACCGGTGGCGATCTTCTTCGGGTTGGTCGCCAGTGCCTCGTCGACCCGGTCGATGTTGATGCGCTTGCCGATGTTCTCTTCCATCCACATGCGAGCGCCACCGGCACCACAGCACATGGACCGCTCACCGTGGCGCGGCATCTCCTTGAGATTGGAGCCCGACGCGGCCATGAGCTCACGCGGAGCGTCGTACACCTTGTTGTGACGGCCGAGGTAGCACGGGTCGTGGTAGGTGATGTCCTGGCTGACCGAGGCCACCGGGATCAGCTTCTTCTGACGCACGAGGCGGTTGAGCAGCTGCGTGTGGTGCACAACCTCGTAGTCACCGCCGACCTGCGGGTACTCGTTGCCGAGCGCGTTGAAACAGTGGGCGCAGGTGACGACGATCTTGCGCTTGCTCTGCTCGACACCGTCGAACACGCTGTTCAGCGTCTCGATGTTCTGCATGGCGAGCTGCTGGAACAGGAACTCGTTGCCCGCGCGGCGAGCAGAGTCGCCGGTGCAGGTCTCGTCCGCACCGAGCACCATGAACTTCACGCCTGCGGTGGCGAGCAGCTCGGCGACGGCCTTGGTGGTCTTCTTGGCGCGATCCTCGTAGGCACCGGCACAGCCGACCCAGAAGAGGTACTCGTAGTCCTGGAACGAATCGGCGTCCTGGCCGAAGACCGGGATGTCGAAGTCCATCTCGTTGATCCAGTTGAGGCGGTCCTTGGAGTTCTGGCCCCACGGGTTGCCCTTGTTCTCGAGGTTCTTGAACAGACCTGCGAGCTCGGACGGGAATTCCGATTCGATGAGCACCTGGTAGCGACGCATGTCGATGATGTGGTCGACGTGCTCGATGTCCACCGGGCACTGTTCGACGCAGGCACCGCACGTGGTGCAGCTCCACAGCACCTCGGGATCGATGATGCCGCCCTCGATGGCGTCGGCGACGAGCTTGCGATCGGCCTCGTCCCGAGCGTTCTGCGGGATGGCGTCCAGCGCCTTCTGGTCGACGTTGCCCTCGGAGTCGACGAGTCCGACCTCGTCGCCCGCCATGTCCTTCTTGCCGCCGGCCAGCAGGTACGGAGCCTTGGCGTGGCTGTGGTCGCGCAGCGACATGATCAGCAGCTTGGGGGACAGGGGCTTGCCGGTGTTCCAGGCGGGGCACTGCGACTGGCAGCGTCCGCACTCGGTGCAGGTGGTGAAGTCGAGCCAGCCCTTCCAGCTGAAGTCCTCGATCTTGCCTGCGCCGAACGCATCGACGTCGGGGTCGGCCTCTTCCATCTCGAGGACCTTGCCGCCGGACATCATCGGCTTGGCCGGGCCGAGGGCGACGGTACCGTCGTCCATGCGCTTGAAGTAGATGTTGGGGAACGCGGTGAAGCGGTGCCACGCGATACCCCAGTTGATGCGTGAACCGACGATGTAGAGCCAGATCATGCCGGACATCAGCTTGATGAACGCGAACACCGCGACCATGTTCGAGTTGGCGGGCAGCAGCTCGGCCAAGCGGATCGTGAAGAAGTCCGTGTACGGGTTCCCATGCCCGTACGTGGCGATCTTGCCTGCCTTGACGAAAACCATGCCGAGGCCCTCGATGAGCACGACGGCCTCGACGAAGTAGGCGGCTTTGAACCCGGAGCCGGCGAAGCGCGACTGACGCTCGGGCTTACGCGGGTGGTTGAGCTGGCGAATGATGATCAGCGTGGTGATGCCGATGACCGTGCCGAGTCCGAGTAGCTCGTCGATGAGGTGGTAGGCCGCGGTGTCACCGATGATGGGCCAGTGGAACTCGGGGTTGAACGTCTGGCCGTATGCCTCGAACCAGACGATGGCACCGAGCATGAAGCCGATCATGACCAGCCAGTGCGCCCAGCCGACGGTGCGGAACTTGACCATCTTGGTGTGGGCGAGGAACTCGACGACCATCTGCTTGAAGCGAGGGACTATCGGTCGCCAGCGGTCGGGTGCAGGCTGGCCGAGTCGCACGATGTTGAACATCCGCAGGCCCCCGCGAATGAAGACGTACCAACACACGAGGCTGAGCAGAGCACCGACTGTGCCCAACGTGATCGTCAGGGCGTTCATGTCGCGGCCTTTCGTTCAGGTGGCAGCTGGGGGCTACCGCGGGTTCGGCCCGTCGAGCCGGCTGACGGACTATGTTACTCGCCAGTAGCAGTTTCACCGTACTGACGGGTAACTTAGCACCACCGAGTGAAGCGGTGCTGGTGGGTGCGGAAGTGAGGCCGTCCGACGGGTGGGCTGAACTCGTCGGTAGGTTGTCTCGCAGATCACCGTATGCGTAGGCCGTCGAGGTGCTGTCGAGAAGGCAGTCCTTACCTACTCCGTTCGTGTGGCGGGATGTCGCCGACGGGCCGCCTGGGGCCGGTGGGATCACGCGCTCGGTCTTCCTCGATCGTTCGAACGATCGACATCTCCGATCCCAGCATGACGTGACTCGAGTCGCTGTGCTGCGAATATCCAAAATGTTTGTGACAGTGGGTAACTGACAGGTGGAGGACCTGTCACAAAAGGACAACGACCGGTCCGATTCTTACGCTACAATTCGGGCGCACCAAAAGTCGCAAAAGAGTCATCGGGGTGACTTTGCGCTTGACGGCTGCCTAGCGGTACTGCCAAGCACTCAACGCCACAGAAACGGAACTGATCTCCACATGAAACTCAGCAAACTGGTCGTCACGTCGGCCCTCGTCGCAGTCGCGATGGGCCTGGCCAGCGGAACCGCGTACGCACAGCCCGCCGATGAAACGGCCCCCGGTGACACCAACTACACCGTCGATCTCGAAGATCGCACGATCGTCACCACCATCGACGCAGGCGTCTTCAAGGTCGCCGACGACGGCAAGACGGTCGACGTCCTCGACGCCGCCGACAACACCCTGGTGACTCTCCCGCTGTCGTTCAATCTCGGCGGACTCAACTTCCCGTACGAGCAGAACGTCGACGACAACGGCAAGACCCTCCGTCTGATCCCGAACCTCGACTTCACGAAGGCTTCGGCGAACTCGCGCAGCATCGGCGCAACGACCGTCGCCTCGCCCGAGGAGAACCTCAGGGCGCAGCAGAACTTTTCCTCGCAGCTGGGAATCGCGACCGCGATCGGTGGATTCACCGGCACCGCGATCGGTGCTGTTGTCGGTGGACTCGGCTTCCTCGGTGGCCCCGTCGGCTTGGCGTCGGTACCGCTCGGTGCAACGATCGGCGGCATCGCGGGCACGATCATTGCCGGCGGACCCACCCTTGTTGTTGCAGGCATCGACTTGATCAACACGCTGAACGCGGCACCGGGCACCACGGTCTGGGCCAAGTAAGCAAGTCTTCACCGAAAACCCGCACTCTCGTCGAGGGTGCGGGTTTTCTTCGTTCTGGGTGGGTCGGCGTCGAGTTCGGGCGACCGCCGCACCCGTACGAGCACCGTTGGATCGAGTGCAACGAAGAAGTGCTTTCACACGCTTATTAAACTTTCCGTAAAGTAAATAGCATGGAAACCGACTACGAACCCATTATCGGAGCCGTGGACAGAACGCTGTCCGACGAACTTCGCGACGAGTGGGACGCACTGGCCGAGCGAGTCGGAACGGTCTTCTCTTCTCGCCGCAGTTATGCGTTGAATGCACCGCGACCTGCGGGCAGTGAACTGGTCTTCGTACACGTGCGTCGAGGTACGCGTCTGGTGGCCCTGGCCCCGATGTTCGTGACGCGACTCGGTCCGCTGAAGGTGGCGAAGATTCTCGGGGCCGGGCAGGGCGTTCCGACGGAACTGCTCAGCGAGGACGACGCGTCGTCTCGTGTCCTGTGGGATGCCGTCGACCGCTGCGGTCTGATCTTCTACGCGGATTCGATGATCGGCGATCGAAACGCCGTCGAGGCGCTCGGTGCGCATCCACGGTGGCGTTCGGAGTCGATCGTGCGGGAGCGAGTTCCGGTGATCGACGTGCCGGAGGGAAGTACCGCTCGGGACGTGCGTGGGCACAGTTCGCTGAAGCGGCTCGGAAAGTACAGACGTCAGGCCGAGCGGGCCGGGAGTCCTCTCACTATGGAGACCATCCGCGATGCGAAGCACTTCGAGCGACGCTGGGCGGACATATCCCGCTTGGCGGCCGCGTCGACGCTCCACAGCGATCGCACCGACTACCTTGCGGAGGAATCGCCCGCCGACCCGTCGGCGTCGGCCAAGGACTTCCTGGCTCGCGAGGCAGCGGCCGGGAGATTGACTCTCTCCGGGGTGAGCGTGGAGGGGCGATGGCGTGCGCATCAGATCTGTGTTCGGACCGGAGCTCGACTCGAAGCCTGGTTGACGCATTACGATCCCGAGGTTGCGAAGTACCAACCCGGGCATCAGATGATGGAATGGTTCGTCCAGAGCCACGACGAGCTCGACGTGACCGTGCTGGACCTGGGCGTCGGTGTCAACGACATCAAGAAGTCCTGGTCCACCTCGGGCTACGACGTGCTGGCCGTGGTGGGCGTCCCCACACGCATGGTCGGGTCTCGGATTCTGGTCGGCTTGGTGCGTCGATGGGAGCTGTCGCCCGGGTTCGCGCATGCGCGAAGAGTCGGCTACGCGGCGCTGTCACGTCTGCGACCGTCCACGCACTAGGACGTTCGGATCGTCAGGCCCGGGTTCTCGGCGAGTACGTCGTTGATGGGGGTGGCGAACAGCTCGGGCCGCTGACCCTGCAGCATGCTGACGACGGTCGCGACCTCGCAGGAGGGCTGATCGCCCACGTTCGATGCACTGGCGATGCCGACCGCGAGGGTGCCGCTGACGACAGGGCCACCACTGTCTCCGCGTAGCGCGCAGATGGAGGTGGAGAAGCCGCGGTCCAGAACGTTGTCGCCCAGTGCCACGTGCTGTCCTGTGGAAAGAATTGTGCCGCAACTGAATCCGGTTCTGGATCCGGATTTGCAGACCGGTGCTCCCACGATCGGGTCCACCGTCCCGGTGACGTGCAGTGGCCCTGCTCCGGGGACTCGCACGGCGTTGCTCTCGAATTCGGCGGCATTGGCGTCGTCGATGTCGATCAAGGCGTAATCGTTGCGCGACTGGCTCGTTCGATAGAACGTTCCGAATTTCGAGCCCACGAGACTGCCGTACATCGGATACGCGCCCGTCAGTGCCGCGGAGCCGGTGTCGGTGGTGTTCGGATTGCAGTGGCCCGCAGTGATGTTGACCGATCCGCGCGTCGGGTCGACGGCGTTGAATCCGAGGGAGCACCGCTGACCGAGGCCGGCCGGTGTACCCGCGAGAAAGCTGTCACCGCCGAGATACGAACTCGCACGGATCGGGCCTGCCGTCGGTGACGGATCGAAGGGGAGCAGGTCCAACAGCGGCTGGACGGCATCGACGATTGCCGGCGGGAGCTCGATGGGCGACGCGTCGATCCCGAAACCGTTGGCCGACGCGGCATCTGCGACGTCGGCGTGGGCCGGTCCGTCCGCCACCGCAACGACGGGACGTCCGTCCGCGTCCAGCCATGCTCTCGCTACGCCTTCGGAACCGACGGTGTCGGTGAACTCGGCCAGTCGGCGGGCTGCGTCCGCTCGGTCGAGAAATTGCTGCGGAGACAGCCCGAGGTCGCGGGCAACCGCGTCGGCCAACGCCTCAGGCAGCATCGCGTCGGCAACCGGATCTGCCCCAACGGTGGGCGCGAACACGGTCGCCGCAACCACGAGCGGCACAGCGAACATCGACAGCCGGAACGCTCGGCGACGCATAGAAACCTCTCCCCCCGGGCATCTGCAGATGTGATGCCGTTCACCCGTCGTACGACTATAGGCGGTGGAGGGCTCCCGCCGTACCCACTATTCGGTGCGGAGTGTGCTTCCGGTCGCGCGCGTGACCTGATCGATGGGAATGCCCAGGCTTGCCGTGCCACCGTATTGCGCCAGAGCGAGGTTGGCCTCGTTGCAATCGGGCGCGCCGCCGCTGTTGGATCCGCTGGTGATTCCCAATGCGAGCGTTCCGGTCACGATGGCACCGCCACTGTCACCCGCGAGAGTGCATGCGGTGCTGGCGAATCCGCGAACGGTGCGGGACGTGCCGTCCTCCATGTAGAGCTGTGTCTCGACCCGATCGGCCGCAACCACTCCACAGGTGAACGACGACGACTGCCCGGACTTGCAGACCGGCGCTCCGATGACCGGCGATGCGGTTCCGGTGACGGTGACGGTGCTGCCGTTCGCTCCACGGACGGTGGGGCGGTCGAGTCCCGACGCGATGCCGGTGTCGTTCAGGGCGATGACCGACCAGTCGAGGCCGTCCTCTGCGCCCAGGCTGGACCGATCGAACGACCCGATCTGCGTGCTGCGCGAGATGTCGGCCGGATCGGGCAGGTAGACCGGTGCGCCGCCGGATCCGGTGGCCTTGGCGGGGTTGCAGTGGCCTGCGCTGAGATTGACGGCCGAACCGGAGGAGTCGACGGCGTTGAAGCCGAACGAGCAGATGCTGATGTCGGTGGCCGGAGCGTCGGCGATGGGTCCCGAGGTGGTGACGTAGGTGTCGCCGCCCATCGGAGTCGGGTCGACCGGCTTGTTTCCGCCGGGGGAGAGAATGACCTTGATGTTCGCCAGCAGGGTGGGCAGGTTCAGCGCGCTACCGATCGGGCTGTTCACCAGATCGATGACGATCTGGTTGTCGATGAAGTCGATGGCCGTTCCGTTGATCTGCTCGGAGATCTCGCGAGGGAGGCCGGCAATCCAACTGTTGAGGTCTGCCAGCGACTTCTCGAGTCCGTCTGCCGACACGGGCGACTGCGCGGTGGCGTATCCGTCCTTGGCGACGGCCTGCGCCGCAGCAGGTGAGGTGACGGCGACGACGGCATTGCCGTCGGGTCCGATCCAGGCACCGGCGAAATCTGCCGGACGGCTGGCCCGGAAGTCCGATGCGTATTCGGAGAGTTCCTGCGCGCGGGCCGCCCGATCGAGATACTCCTGCGGAGAGATCTTCAGATCTCGCTGCACGGCTTCGACGAGCTCGCGGGGAAGCTGATCGGCGGGTGACTGGACGACGGGTTCTGCTGCTGCTGTCCCGGAGAACGAAGCAAGAAGTACAAAAGCCGTCGAACACAGCACTGCAGCACGCAGCGCCCCGGTGTTACGCATGAAATCCCTTCATCGGGTGCTTGTCATCAGCGCCCCACCCTAGGGCATCGGGCTCGGAATCCGTGATCGCGCAGCTCAGGGTTCTTCGAGCTCTTCGGATGGGGTGGTGGCCGTATCCGAGGTCGTGGTGGTCTCAGCCGGAGTCGTCGTCTCGACCGGGGTGGTCGTCACCGGAGTCGTGGTGACCGCAGGCGTCGTGGTGGGCACCACGGGCGCGGGCGCGGGCGCGGGGGCGGGCACCGGTACGGGCGCGGGAGCAGGCAGGGGAGCAGGTTCGGGTGCCACGTACGGCTCTTCCGGCTGTTCGACGACCTCGGGTACGAAGACGGGCTCGACGGAGGTGGCGGTGGTGGTCGAGGGTGCGCGCGTCGAGGTGACGATCGGCGAGCCGGCATCGGTGACGGTCGGGGGTGTCGCGGCGGGAGCGTCACCGAACACTCCGCTCAGTGCTGCGATCGCGAGGACGATGACCACGCCTGCTGCTGCGC
>NZ_LVCU01000563.1:0-14423 GCF_001647185.1 Rhodococcus sp. EPR-147 | reverse complement strand
CAGGCTCATCGCCATTGCATCGAAGGTCGCCATGTGCGACAGGAAGATCACCGAGCCGCACAGCAGGAACACCGCGGCACCGAGCAGTCCCGCGAGCCGACCGAAGAGCTGGCTGCCCACGCCGTACGTCGCGACGATCGCAACCCAGACGAACACCATGCTGACCATGCGTGCCGCCTCGAGGCCGCCGACGGAATCGGCTGCCGCAGCGAGGATCGGGAACAGGCCAGGGGCGCCAGAGAAGTAGGCACCCGGATATTCGGTGACGTTGACGCCGTCGGTGATGTGCTCGATCATCCGGTGCCCGACGAACACGTAGAGACCCTCGTCCTGGAAGGCGGTGGTGTTGGAACCGGGCCGAAGCGACAGGGCCGAGGACACCGCGCACATCAGAACCAGCCACGGCCACGACGCCGTCAGCCAACTGCGGGGCGTCAAGGATGCGCGCCGCGTGGAGCGAGCGAGTGGCATCTGGTGCACGAAGGTCGAGATCTCCGAGCGAAACAGCCTTCGCCGCAGCGTCATCGGATCGAGGAGTGTGGGGAATTCGGTACGCCAGAACATCAGTGGATAGACCACGGCGAGGTTGAAGACGGCGAACCCGATCATCGGTGCGTAGTTCGACCAGCCGTATTCGGGAGCCCGCCAGAAGATGCCGGCCCACATCGCCACCTGGACCAGAACCAGCCACGTGACCATCAGACGTTTGACGCGCCGAGCGGTGGTGGAGCGGGTCTTGATTCCCGTCGCTTGCCACGCGTCCGTGCGACCACGGAGGACGTCGAACACCGCCACGGAGTGGATGTAGGAATAGAACGTCTGCACGCGGTCGAGTCCGATTGCGCTCTCGCGGCCCGTGGTGACGACGGGGACGATGGCGATGCGCACCACCATGGCCAGGAACACGAACAGGTAGTTGTTGATGGAGACGTCCTCAGGGGCGAGGAAGGCCATCAGAATCGGCGGCAGCGCGATGGCATAGATATTGATCGCCGTGTCGATGTAGTACATGAAGCCGGACCAGAAGCACAAGCGTTGGCGCAGTGAGAATTTCACCGCATGGAAGTCGCGGGACTTGAGCAGACTCATCGACCCGTTCGCCCAGCGGTACTGCTGATTGGAGAACTGATCGAGCGTCTCCGGGCACAGTCCTTTCGAGACGACCACCGGCACGTAGCGAGTGCGATATCCGACGCGCATGAGATCGACACCTGTGTACACGTCCTCGCTGTGTTCGATGGCCGAGAACCCGCCGCCGACCTCGAGTGCGCGGCGGCGATAGATCGCGCAGGTACCGACGCAGATCGACGCGTCGCTTCGATCTCGTGCCGCTTGAATCCAGCGGTAGAACAGCACCTGCGTCGCCCCTGCCGAATACTCCATCCACTTCATCCGCAGCGTGGTGTCGAAGTACTGCGGACTCTGCACGATGGCCACGTCTTCTTCGGTGGTGTACGGCATGAGTTGATGCAGATAGTCCGGCCGCGGCACGAAATCGGCGTCGAGGATGGTGATGAACTCCCCGTGGGACTCGTCGAATCCGAAACGCAGGTTGCCCGCCTTCTTCAGGTATCCGCGATTCGGCCGGACTCGGTACTCGTAGCCGAAGGCGTCGGCCAGGTCTCGAACGCTGTCCCGATCGGAATCGTCGAGCACGTAGACCGTCAGCTCACCACTCCAATCGAGCTGACTCACATGCCAGAAAGTGTTGTGCAACACTGTGATGTCTTCGCCCGCACTCGGTAGGAACACATCGACACTCGGGTAGTGCACTGGCCGGTACGCGCGTACTCGCTCTCGGTGGCCGGCCAAGGTGTCGCGGCGCGACTGCACCGAGGTCAGCAGCGAGAGCACCATCGCTGCCGTCGTGATGGCGAGTGGAACGAGCAACGGAATTGCCCACGCCTGCCCCTGTACCAGGTAGAGGAGGCTGACCGTGGTGAGAAATCCACCGAAACTCGACGCCAGCGGAATCCAGCGGTGCTCACTCTGCAGATACGAGTCGCGTTCGACATCCGTTGGTGGAGAGGGTAGTTCCTCCGAGTCCGGTGGGGCGAAGCGCACAGTTTGGCTCTGGAAGATAGACGTCATGACGACCAATCGGCTCACGAGCGCGGCAGTGAAGATGGAATGGGGTCGTCATTGACCTTGTGTCCCCCGACCACCAAAACATACCTCGAGTCCGTTTGATCCGCTGTTTTCGGACTGTCTGTCGTTTGATCTAATCTGGGACTCCTTATGACCCGCTTCCGGACGTCGTTGCTCGCGCTCATCACTGTGTTGTCCGTCGCCGTCGCTGGGTGCTCGTCAGCACCCGACCGGCCTCAGCGCACGTTCGGTTTGTCCTCGGACGGCGAAAATGCCGGAGTGAGATCGGCATTCGACACCGGCGAGGCGCTGGGGCGAGAACCTCAGGTGGTCAACTTCTTCGAGGCGTGGGCCTGGCAGCGTCCGCTACCGGTGGACACCCTGTACGAGATCCACAACCGGGGCGCGATTCCCGCGGTCACCTGGGAGCCGTGGGATCCGAATGCAGGCGAGTATCAGGACGGCTACTCGCCGTCCCGGATAGCGGCCGGCGAGTTCGATGCCTACATCACGCAATGGGCCGACGCGGCAGCGCAATTCGGTCAGCCCATGCAACTTCGCTTTGCACACGAAATGAACGGAACCTGGTATCCGTGGTCGGTCGACGGAGTACGAAGCACCGCTGAGGACTATCTCGACGCCTACCGGCACGTTCACGACATATTCATGCGCACCGGGGCCAACAAGGTGCAGTGGGTGTGGTCCTTCGATGCCAGCAGTGGCCGCGCCGAGGGGTTGCCCACCGCCGAGGCGTCGTACCCCGGGGACATGTACGTCGATGTGATCGGCATCGACGGCTACAACGGAGGCGGCGAGGCGACGTCGTGGCAGACGCCGGACGAGGTCTTCGGCGGTGCGCTCCAGACCGCGAACGCCGTTGCGCCGGGCAAGCCGGTCTGGATCTACGAAACCGGAACCGGAGACCGATTGGGTGACAAGCCCGCCTGGATCACCGACCTGTTCTTGTACCTGGACGCCACCTCGGTCAGCGGACTGCTGTGGTTCGATTTCGACAAACAGGGTGAAGCGAACTGGCGTCTGGACAGCTCTCCGGCTGCACTCGATGCAGCCTCGGCCGCGTTGGCTGAGTGGTAATCAGGTTCTGGGCCGTGCGGCGAGAGCCGATGCCATGGCAGCGGCGGAGGCGGGACTGCTGTCGATGCGCCAGTCCACTTCCTTGTTCATGTGGAACCACAGGAATCCGGTGACGTCCGGCTGCGCGGCCAGGTACTCGATCAATCGGGTGATCCAGGCAGGCTTGGACCCACCGGCCTCGGCGGACGCGACCTCGCCGACGACGATGGGCTTGCCCGGTGCGAGTGCCCGCACCTGCGACAGACCGTCGCCGAACAACTGATCCGGGGTCTGCCATACGCTCCACGACTGACTGGTTCCCCAGTTGTAGCCGTCGAGCCCCACCGTATCTACGTACTGGCTGCCGGGGTAGACCACCGACATGGGAACGGCGTTGGGCACGTTGGGATTCCACACCCACTCGACGTTGGACGCACCGGCTGCGGTGAAGAGATCGTGAACGTGGCGATAGGCACGCACGTAGTCGCCGTCGGAGTTGCCGTTGACCCGATCTGCCCACGGATACCAATTGCCGTTCATCTCGTGCGCGTACCGTAGCATCACCGGCTTGCCCCAATTGGCCAGCGCCCGAGCCCATTCGGTGATGTAGGCGTCGTACCGGCCCGAGGTGATGTCCGAGGACTGGAAATCGGGCTGCACGACGCCAGCGCCCGCAGCCCAGGGTTCCCACGTCAGCAGAGTCGTCGACCCGCGTGCGTCGGCGGCGTCGAGCTCGGCGATCGGAGCGGGCTGCGCGAAGTCCTTGTAGATCACGGCGAGCGAGGCTCGCTCACCGAGGACGGATTCGATCTGCTCCAACTCCCACGTGGCGGACGGGCCATTGGGATTGATGATGCCCAGACGCAGTGGTGCCGAGGAGATCTGTTGAGTTCGCGATGTCAACGGAGACGACGATGCCACGACGGTCGAACCGAGGACGAGCGGGATGACGAGTGCGGCAGCTGCGACGCCGATCGTTGACGCCAACGACCTGGTGTTTCTCATGCTGCGACGGTAGTACTCCTGTCGTCGCTGCAGGTGGGAACGGGAGTGTCAAATGTCCTTCATAGCAACATGTTTGGTTGATAATTTCCTGACTACGGACGGTGGTACCGGTTTCGGCGCGAGATCGGTCGCCGGGATTGTTTGCCGGGTCGCTCGCGACACTCAGGACAGGAGCTGTTCGCTGAGTGTCCAGAGCCGGAGGGCGTCGTCGGGGTCGAGCATGGCCGAGTTGGCGTCGGAGGGAATGTTGTCGGCGGTGAGGGGCCGCACGTCGTCGTCGACAATCGCGACGTCGCAGTCTTTGAGGTACACGCCGCCGACCGCGTCCAGGAGTGGGCTTGCGGCACCGAAGACCAGATTCGCTGCCCCCTGCTCGATGGTCTTCTTACCGTTCTCCGGGTCGATGATCGTCGCACCGTTGTCGTCGACGAGTCCTTGTTCGCGATAGGAAGCGAGTCTGGTCGGGTCGTAGGGGCCGGGGCCGATGATGACCCCGGGGTGTGCGGCGAAAGCGCGAATGCCGTTGTCGGCGTAGCGGCGATCGAGTTCGACGGTGAACAGGACGTTGGCGCGTTTGGATTGCCCGTAGGCGGCACCGGGGTTGTAATCCTCGGAGAAGGCGAGGTCGTCCCAGCGGATCTCACCGAACCGGGCTGCTCCCGAGGTGACGTTCACGACCCTTGCCCCGCCCGCCCGCCCGAGGGCCGGTAGGAGCGCCCGGGTGAGCTGAAAGTGACCCAGGTGCGACGTCGAGAAGGAGATCTCGTTGCCACGGGAATCGAGGCGGAGCTCCGGAGTGTTCAGCACGGCCGCGTTGTTCACCAGGGCGTGAAGCGGACGGCCCGAGCTGATCAAGCGATCGGCGAACGCGTCCACCGAGGCGGGGTCGGTGAGATCGAGCGTCTCGACCCGAACGCCGGGAATGCCGGCCACGGCTGCAGCCGCTTTGTCGGCGTCGCGCGATGCGACGGTGACGGATGCCCCGGCAGAGGCGAGGGCTCGGGTGACTTCGCGGCCGAGACGGCTGTGCCCGCCGGTGACGATCATGTTCCGGCCGGTCAGATCGGCGCCGTCGAGGACGTCGGCGGCCGTCGAGGCAGCGGTGAATCCGGTGCCGATGGGGTGTTGGTCGTTGATTGTCATGATGCGGCCCTTCTACTTTCGGTGTGGGATGGGGTGGGCTGTTTGGAGTCGATGTGCCCGTCGGGCTCCGCTGACGTGGCGTCCATCTCGGACCACGCGGCCTCGTCGATGCCGAGGGCAGTCCGCAAGAAGGCGGTCGTCGTCCGTCGCACCAGATCGACTCTCTCCGGGCTTTCGTCGGTCGTAGCGGTCGAGGAGTAATCCTGGATGCCGCCGAGATAGTGCTCACCACCGTGCAGGGTGACGAGATGACGCGCCCCTGGGCTCAGGTGGTACACGTCGGTGAACCAGTCGGGGCCTCGGGTGGAGAGAGCCGACTGATCATGGTCGCCGGCAACGACGATCGACGGGGTATCGAGCCGAGTGAAGTCCGGGCTCATGAACGCGAAGTTCTCCTGCGCGAAGGGGGCGAGATCGCCGCGGGCAATCCCAGTGGTGGACAACAGGACTCCTGCCTTCACTCGCTTGTCGGTGCGGTCCTCGCCCGGTTGTCCGTCGGAATCGAGCACCCGAGCCCCGAGCAGCATGCCGACGGACTGACCACCCCACGAGTGTCCTGCAGCCGCGAGATTCTCCGTGTCGACCCGGCCGGGCAGACCGGGAACGGCGGCGATGACCGTCCCCAACTCGTCGATCACCTGCACGAGGTCGTCGACCCGGGTCCGCCAGATGGTCGGATACCGCGGGTCGGCCGGCTGCAGGCCGAGGGCTACGGAGTCCAGGAAGGTGGGCTGGACGACGACGAACCCGTGTGCCGTCCAGTAATCCACGAGCGGGTCCGCGGCCGTCATGGACTGGCCGAACCCGTGCGCGAACACGATCACGGGAAGATCCCTCCCCGCGGTCGGCGCGGTGATCCGCACCTGGAGGTCTGTGCCGCGGGCCGGGGCCGGCAGCGTCACAGGACGCACGCTGATGACCTGAGAAGTTGTTCCAAGGGGAGACACGAGCGGCCTTTCATCGGGGATCCGAACGAAATGGATCGCTGTTCCGCAACGATACGGAACAGTGGTCCGCTTTGCAACCAGGAACGGATCGTCGTTCCGTTGGGGTGCTTTCCCATGGGATGATCGAAAAATGAGGACGACCGATACTCACCTCGATGCGCCCAGGCGTCGCGACGTCGAACGGAACGCGCGGGCACTGCTCGACGCGGCCGCGCAAGTGTTCGCGTCATCCGGCGTGAACGCGCCTGTTCGAGAAGTTGCCGCGGCCGCCGGGGTGGGCGTGGCAACTCTGTACCGGCACTTCCCGACGAGATCCGATCTGGTCGTCGCGGTCTACCGTCGTCAGATCGATGCACTGGCAGAAGCCGGGCCCGTGCTGCTCACTTCGGAGGCAACCCCGTTCGCCGCGACGTTGAGTTGGGTGCACGGATTCGTCGATTTTCTCGGCACCAAGCACGGCCTGGCACAAGTCTGGGAAGGCGACGCAGCAGGTTTCACCGCGCTCCACACCCTCTTCGTGGAGCGACTCGTCCCCGTCCTCGCCGAGCTGCTGCAGGCGGCCCGGGACGCAGGCGAAGTCGTCGCAGACGTCACGCCCTATCAACTGTTCCGGGCAATCGGCGACCTCGTCGCTTTCAGCCCCAGCGATCCGGACTACGACGTCCGACGGATGGTCACACTGTTGGTCACCGGTTTGACAGTGCCGCAACCTGTCTCAGCACCCGGAGCGATCGGCACGACGTAGGTCGTCCGAGACGACGCGCATCGGCCTCGACGATCGCGGCCCCGCCCGGCTACCGCTCGTGGCTCGGCGCCGCGGGGACCGAGCAGGACGCGAGCAGAGACAACTTGTCCGCGCTGGCACTGCCGGCGTCGGGGTGGAACACGGCGAGGACGAGGCTCTCGGCCGTATCACCGAGCACGAGCTTTTCTCGGTTGAGGGTGAGTTGTCCGACGAGCGGATGGTTCATGGTGATCGGCCAGCTCTGGTGGGGTTGAACGTCGTTTCGCGCCCACACCTGACGAAACCGATCGCTCTGGAGCGAGAGCTCGCCGACCAGTTCGATGACCCGCGCGTCGCTGGTGTCACCGCCGACCGAGCGTCGAAAGCCGGCGACGAGGCGCGCTGTCGTGTCCTCCCAGTCCGAGTACAAAGCCCGTTCGTCGGCATCGAGAAACACCGATCGAAGTCGGTTCTCGCCCACCACGAGACGAGGAGAAAGTGCGGTGGCAAGCGGGTTCACCGCGAGCACATCGAAATAGCGGCCCTCGACGAACGCCGGTAATCTCAACGCCGACAGCAGCTTCCGGATCCCTTCGGGAACCGTCTCGCGGTGCGGACGCCGACGCCGTCGGACGGGCGAACCCTCGGTGAGGCCCAGGAGGTAGGCGGTGCCGACCGGGTCGAGGCCGAAGACCCGAGCCAGCGCTTCGAGAATCTGCGGTGACGGATTCCTGTCCCGTCCCTGTTCGAGCCGAAGGTAGTAATCCGCACTGATATCGGCCAACAACGCCACTTCGGATCGGCGCAAACCCGGAACGCGTCGGTTGCCCCCGCCCGACAAACCCACCTGATCCGGCCGCACACGTGCTCGCTGAGCACGCAGATAGTCGCCGAGCACATTTTCCCGGGCAGACATGGAACGAAGTTTAGATCGCATCGACGGCACTGTTCGTGTCCCTCCGGGGGCCACTGCCGAGAGGGCGTACCCATCGCGTCGACACGAGGACCACTGTTGGTGACAGATCGACAAGCGCCGCGCATGGGCGCGCGAGACGAGGAGCGAAAATGAGTGGTGTGGCAGTAGTGACAGGTGCGTCGTCCGGGATCGGCCGCGAGTACGCGCGCCGTCTCGCGTCGACGGGAGTGAACCTGATCGCCGTCGGGCGTCGAAGGGAACGACTCGACGAGCTCGCGGCGGAGTTTCCGGATGTCACCGTGCAGAGTGTGGTTGCGGACCTCTCGTTGCGCGACGGCATCGTGACGGTGATCGATGCCGTTGCCGATCAGCCGGTGACGATGCTGATCAACAACGCCGGAGTGGCCCACTACAAAGCGTTCGTCGACTTGCCGCGCGAGCAAGCAGAGGAGCTGGTCGGTGTGAAAGTGCTCGCACCGACCCTGCTGACCAATGCGCTCGCACCTCACATGGTCGCGCGCCGTGCGGGTCAGATCGTCAACGTCGCCGGCATGATCGCCTTCAGCGGGCCTGCCACACTCGAGGAGGTACCACTGCGGCGCGCTGTGTACGCGTCGAGTCTTGCTTACGCCGTTGCGTTTTCGCAGACCCTGCACGCGGAATTGTCTCCCCACGGCATCGATGTGCAGGCGTTGCTTCCGGGTGTCGTCGCCACCGAGTTCCACGAACGCCAAGGCATGGACCTGAGCGCGGCCCCGCGGATGAGCGCTGCCGACGTGGTCACCGCGAGCCTGCGCGGACTGGAGCTCGGCGAAATCGTGACTGCTCCCGGTGTGGAACAGGACAACCTGTTGCACAACGTGTTCACTGCGGATCTTGCTGCCTTCGGCGCACAGTCGCCGCAGCTGGCGTCCCGCTACCGCGCGTAGAGAACGTGGAAGGCGCGATGCAGGGGTGGCTGCCGGATCGACCACCTAGCGCGGAATATCCGGGGCGTGAGGGCTTTCCGCGGGGATCGGACGCGTCAACTCTCATCGGACGCAGCGGTGTGCGCTGACGGCCGCAGTTGCGCCGCGATGCGACGGGGATCGTCCTGCGGGAGTGAGTCGATGAGGATGCGTCGGGGATGCGAGGAGGGGCCGGTGATGAGGTATTTCTGGCCGGGTCGTACGCGGGCTGCTTCGGCGAGGACCTGCTCCGATGGGGGTTCGGTGTCACGCAGTTCGTTGGTGTCACGCAGTGCGTCGCTGACGATGCGGCGGGGGTCGTATTGCCGCAGGTTCATCGATTCCCATTCCGAGCGTCGGAGCGGAACGCCCATGTCTGCTTCGGCCGCGGTGCGGGTGGTGTCGACGAAGTGACGCATGCTGCGCACGGCGCGGGTGAGTTGGTGCGCGTATCCGGGGAGGCGTTGGGGGCCGAGAACGAACCCGGCGATGATCGCGACCAGGAACAGTTTCTCGAAGGTCAAGCCGAACATGATGAGAGCTCCGGTTTCGGTGGTGTCAGGGCACGTCTGTCGTGTACCTCGGTGATCACGATTGCTGCGCCGAACAGTGTGGCCATGGGAACCGCGACGAGGAACATCGACAGAACATCGGCGGCGGGCGTGACGAGTGCACTAAACAGTGCGATGCCGACGACGCTGATTCGCCAGCTGCTGCGTAGCCTGCGTGCGGACAGGATGCCGAGGCAGTTGAGCATCACCAGCAGTGCCGGAAGGACGAAGGCGATGCCGGTGGCCAGGACGATCTTCATGACGAAGTCGACGTAGTAGGAGGCGTTGAGGATGGTGCTGTCCTGGTCGGAGGAGAACCCGGCGAGGACGCTGACCATGCGGGGGAAGATGGCGAACCCGAACACGCAGCCGGCGACGAACAGCGGAGCTGCGGCCGCGGAGAATCCGTAGAAGTACTTCTTTTCCCGACGCGTCATGCCGGGGGTCAGGTAGGCGAACAGCTCACGCAACCACACCGGAGACGACACGATGACGCCGGTGAACAGGGCGATTTTCAGTTCGAGATCGAATGCGCCGGTGACGGTTTCGAAGTTGAGGCTGGCCTGGCGGGTGAGGGCGAGTTCTTCGACGGGTGCGCGCAGGATGTCGAGGATCTGATCGGAGAGCGCGAACCCGATCGCGATGCCGACGAGCAGCGACACCGCCGCGCGAATCGCGCGGCGACGTGCCTCGCGTGCATGCGCCGCAAGCGGCATCACTCCCCGCGCGGCGGTGGCTGTGCTCACGAGGTGTATCGGTACGGAACCGGCGTGGACGCAGCGTCGGCGAACACCGGGGCCGTCGTGTCGTCACGCGCTACGGGCTTCTTCTCCTCGCGCACTTCGTCTTTCAGGATGCGCATCGACTGGCCGACTCCCTTGGCGAGTGACGGGAGCTTGGTGGAGCCGAAGACGAGCAGCAGGATGGCGAGAACGATGAGGGCGTGCCAGCCGGTGAGGTTGTGCAACATGGTGATTCCTTCGCGGGTGTGAGGTAGGGGTGATCAGTTGGTGGGTGCGGTGCCGGCATTGGGCGGGCCACCGGCCGGGGGAGTGCCGCCGCCCATCGGGGACTGGCCGCCTCCGCCTCCGGAAGGGGCTGCGCCGGCGGCGGGTTCGGTGGTGGTGTCGATGGCAACGGCCAGTGATCCGACGTAGCCGGCGGTGGGGTCGCCCGAGAACGCCCCCATCTGCAACTCGTAGCCGTCGCCGAACACGTTGTCGTTGTCGAGGCTGCCCAGCTGCGCGAGGTTCTGCGCCGATGACGGGTAGGTGTCGAGCTGGTAGATCGCGTCGAGCATGTCCTGCGGGAATGCGATCTGCGAAGTGGCGATGGCGTTGTCGGCGGTGATCGCCGAGGCGGCGTCGGGATAGACCTCGAAGTGAATGTGGGTCCAGCGGCCGCTGTAGCAACCGGGGACGATCGTGTCGAAGGTGACGGTCCCGTTGGCGTCGGCGGCCTGGATGCCGCGCAGGTACGTCTCGTCCTCGACTCCTTCCGAATACATCGAATACAGCCCTGCCGCATCGCATTGCCACAGGTACACGGCGGCGTTCTCGAAGGGGCGATTGTCGTTCGCCATGTCGGTGAGGGTGAGGTCGAGCGACAGGGGCACTCCGCCGACCGTGGTGCCGCCGTCGAGGCTGGAGGTGATGTCGCGGCGAACGATTCCCGATTCTTCGAGCACATTGACGCCGTTCGAGCCGTCGGCGGGGTAGGGGCCGTTGGTCTCGTCGGGTATCTCTGTGGCTGCGGCGGTAGCTGTGCTCGACGCGGTTGCCGTTGTGGCGGTCGCACTTCCAGAGTTCGACGTACTCGAGCAGGCAGCCAGCGCCACAGCGCCGGCTCCGGCGCCGACGAGGCTCAGCACGCGACGACGGGTGACGAGGGTGGTGATGTCGAATCTCGCGCCCTGGTCGACGACCTCCTCGGCGGGTCGATCGAGCAGCCGGCCCTCGTAGGCGGGTCCGGCAGAAGTGTTGGTGGGCTCGGGGATGCGGGTCATCGTCGTGGGTCTCCTTCGATGTGGCACTGAATGATTCGGTAGTGCCAATACTCTGGGACGTTGCGGTGAAGACCCTGAACCTCCGCTGCAAGGTTCCTGTGAGCGGTGTGGCCCGGATTTCCGATGGCGGATAGCTAAGGCTAGCCTTAGTGCCAATGCCCTCTCGAGCTACAGGATTGTCATGACTCATCGCCTCACGTTCCGCTTCGCCGCAGTGCTCACCGCCGTGGCAGCCGCATCCATCGCACTTGCCGGTTGCGGCTCCACTGATTCGGCCGACAGTCCGGCTGCCGCATCGTCCACCGGCGCGTTCCCGCTGACCGTGCATCACATGTACGGCGACACCACGCTGGACGCCGTACCCGAACGGGTCGCGACATGGGGATTCGGCACCACCGACGCGGTGCTCGCACTCGGTGTCGTCCCGGTGGCAATGCCGTCGGCCGAATACGGCGGAGGTGACGATCTGATCTATCCGTGGGTGTCCGACGCGATCGAGGCCTCGGGCGGTCCGGCACCGGTTCTGCTCGACAACGTCACGGACGCACTGTCCGTCGAGAAACTGCTCGCAACCGACCCCGACGTCGTGTTGGCCCCGCACTCCGGCCTGACCCGTACCGAATACGACGCGGTGACCGCGGCCGGAGTTCCCGTGATCGCCCCGCCCGAGGAACTGTGGTCGACGCCGTGGCGCGACGTCATCACCACCACCGGTGACGTTCTCGGGATCCCCGAGCGCGCACGCGATCTCGTTGCCGATCTGGACCGCCAGGTGCAGGACGCAGGCGCGCAGCATCCCGAATTCGACGGCCGCACAATCGCATACGTGTCCGAGGCTGCCGACGTGTACTACCTGCTGTTGCCGTCGGACCCGCGAGTGGAGCTGCTCGAGAACCTCGGCTTCGCCTCACCGGCATCGGTGACCGATCTCGCGACCGACGATGCCACCTACTCGACAACCGTCTCGGCGGAGAACATCTCGAAGATCGACGCAGACGTCGTGTTCACTCAGGTCGACACCGACGACGCCTTGCAGCAATTTGTCGATTCGCCTGTCTCGCGCCAGATTCCGGCCGTAGCCGCGGGTGCAGTCGCAGGATTCGTCGGGCAGGAAGCCGGAGCTGCAGTGGGCCCGACGGCACTGTCGATTCCGTATTTCCTGCCGACGCTCGTCGATGGTCTTGCGGCCGCTTGTTAGGTAGCCGAGGACTGACGAGCGCTACCTCGTGGCACCACTGCGTGCTGCCTCGAGATGGTGAGCGGAGGCAGCTTTCAGGTGCGTGAGATCGGAGGCGACGGTAGCGAACGTGTATCCCTCACTCAATCGCTGCGCCGCGAGTTCGCCGGACGGAGTGTGGATCCCTGCGGCGATTCCTGCTGCCGCTGCAGCCTTCTGGACTCGAACGATGGCTTCCTCGAACACATCGTCGACGCTCGTGTCTGTCGGTGACGAGCCACCGACGGCCAGTCGCAGATCTGATGGGCCGACGTATACCCCATCCAAACCCTCGACTGCACAGATGGATTCGACGTTCTCGAGTCCCTGTGGCGTCTCGATCATTGCCACTACCGCGGTGTCGCGATTCGCCTCGGACGGCAGTGGTCCGACCCGGAGCTGGGAGCGCATCGGTCCGTACGAGCGGATTCCGGCAGGGGAGTAGCGAGTGGACGCTACCGCGCGCTCGGCGTCGGCAGCGGAGTCGATGAGGGGAACGATGACCATTCGGGCCCCGGCGTCGAGCGCCTTCCCGATGTAGGTGGGGTCGTTCGCTTCCACGCGAACGACCCCGGCAGGTCCGGCCGCCGAATCGATGGCCTGCAAACCGCGCAGCAATCCGTCGTATCCCATCAGGCCGTGCTGGAGATCCAGCGCGATGTAGTCCCAATCCAGATGTGCGAGCCATTCGGTGGAGACGGGTGAATCGATGACCGACCAGTATCCGAGAATGCGCTCGCGATTGCGCAGGCGGGTGGCGAAGTCGTTGGCAGGCATGAAGTTTCCTATCGGTTGTAGGCAGGCATCGGACCACGCAACGTGGCGCCGACGTCGTCGCAGGCAATCATCAGGTCCTGCGCTAGTGGGCCGCGGCTCAGGGCATCGATATTGGCTTTCAGGTGTGTCGCTTTCGAGCCGCCGAGCAGTATCGGCCCCACCACCGGCTTGGACCGGAGCCATCGTAGAGCCAGCTCGGTCAGAGGGAAACCGGCGTCCGACGCGATGGCCGAGAGAGCGCTTATCGCCTCGAAGATCTGAGCATTCCAGTATCGGTCGCGATACATCGACGCCAATCGTGAGTCACCGAATCGCCCCTCGTTCGGAGATTGCTCGAATGAGTGCTTACCGGTGAGCAATCCACCGCCGAGTGGGTTGTAGACCATGGTGATCAGGCCGGTGACATCGGCGAATTCGACGTACTCGTCCTCGATTCGCCGAGCCAACAGGTTGTAGAGCTGTTGCGCAACGATCGGACGCGGCGCTCCGACATCCCCTGCGATGCGTGACACCTCACCGATCTGCCACGCCGAGAAGTTCGAGACGCCGAGCGCGCGAACCTTGCCCTCGGCGCGCAGGGCGGAGACCGCCTCGAGAGTGTCCTGCAGGTCCGCTGCTCGGTCGGGTTGATGCAGATAGAGCAGATCCACGTACTCGGTGCCGAGGCGGGTGAGACTTGCTTCGACGCTGAGGCGCAGGCCCTTCGGCGACAGGGGCGAATTGCCATCGGTGTCACCGAGGTACATTCCAGCCTTGGTCGCGACTGTCACCGAGTCGCGTCGGGCAGAGATGAACTTCGAGACGATGCGTTCGGACTCGCCTGCGGAGTAGCCGTTGGCCGTGTCGATGTGGGTGATACCGGCATCGAACGCGAAATCCATCAACTCGACGGCAGCGTCGAGGTCGACCGTATCTCCGAATGTCATGGTGCCCAGCACCATCGATCCGAAACCGAGGTCGTTCATCAGGACACCTCGATTCCGAAGACCTGCATCACCGAGTACACGCCCAGCGCCATGATTGCCAAGCT
>NZ_LVCU01000562.1:0-13389 GCF_001647185.1 Rhodococcus sp. EPR-147 | reverse complement strand
CGACCAAGAAGATTCCGCCGCCGATTCCGCCGATCTGAACCATCAGAACCGGTGATTGAACGAAGAGATAGAACACAGCCCACAGCGGCGGGAACGCGACGGTCAGGATTCGGATACTCCGTCGGCGGGCAACCGGATCGTTCCAGTCCAAGACACCGAGGATGCCCAAGGTATGCGTCCAGAGCCGGGGCACGCTGGCCACCGAGCCGATCAGGGTGGACCACAGCACCGCGATGGCCCCGACGAGGAAAACGATCTCGGCCCACGGACCCAGGGTGTCGGTGTACATGCGAGACAGGGTGGTGATGACCTCGTTGCCCGCCGGTACGAGTCCTTGCGGGTGCAGAACCGACGCGCCGATCACGTAGAACGCGAGAGTGCAGACAGTGCACACCAGCCAGGAGACCGCGACATCCATGCGCATCACCCGGAGCCATCCGTCTGCACGTCGAGCACGGGCGGGGGTGCCGTCGGCCGGACCGGTCCACCGTGCGTATCCCTTTTCGATGCACCAATAGGTGTAGGTGGTCATCTCGTCGGCACCGACACCCGTCAAGCCGAACATCGCTACCGAGACGCCGATCAGTGCCGCAGGGATGGTGAAACTCATTCCGCTGGCGAGATCATTGGTGTCCCAGCCGAATTCGGTGAACGGGAGAGCCAGGGCCAGGGCGACAGTGATGAGGGTGAAGCCAGCCACCGATGCGACGGCCAAGCGCTCGATGATCGAATACTTGCTGGTCTGCAGCAGGGCTACGGTGCTGACGACGATGATGACCGTCCAGGCAGTGAGAGACGACCGAGACAGCGGCTCGCCGACGATGGGCAGCAGGATGGAACAGGCTGCGGCCGTTCCACCGATGATGCCGCCGCGCTGGAACATCTTGGTGAAGTCCATGCCGATCCACAGGTAGTTGATCCACCCGCCTCGGCGAGTAGTGGGACCTACGTGTGAATAGAGTTCGAGGGCAGGCTTGCCGGCCAAGATGCTGATCCGGGCCAACTCCATCTGGACCCACACCTTCACCGTCGTAGCGATGATGATGAGCCAGAGCAATACGAAACCGGCTCTGGCACCCAATGTCGTGGTCAGGATGAGTTCTCCAGAGCCCACGACGGCAGCAGAGAGGATCATGCCCGGGCCGAGTCGACGGACACGGCCGCCGAATGTGGTGGGTGGATCGAGTACGTCGGCAGGATCGAGCGCGTAGGGGTCGAGATCTCCGACTCCCTTGCGGGTGTGGGCGGTTTGCGTCATGTTGAGGGCTTTCTCGAGGGGGAAAGTACGGAGTAGTTCAGTGGGCCGAGTGCACCGGAGTGTTGCCGGCCAGTACGCGCGCAATATCGAGTGCGACAGTCGTTCCCATGGTTCGATTCGCCTCTCGGGAACACGCACCGATATGTGAAGTCAGAACGACGCCGGGTGCAGTCCGAAGTGGTGAATCTCCGAGCGGTTCGATGGCGAACGCGTCGAGTCCGGCCCCGGCGAGATGGCCATCCACCAGCAGATCGGCGAGTGCTTGTTCGTCGACCAGACCTCCGCGTGCGGCGTTGATCACCACGGCGCCGGAACGCATGGCTTGCAGTCTCGCTCGATCGAGGATCGGGCCGACACCGGCGATGGCAGGAATGTGCAGCGTCACTACATCGGAGGACGATATGCAGGTGTCCATATCGACTGCAGTGACACCGGCTTCGGTGAAGGTGGCGGGGTTGATCATGGGATCGTGAGTGATGACCTGCATGCCGAATGCTGCACCGTACGCGGCCACCATTCGGCCGATCCTGCCGTAGCCGATCACTCCCAATGTGCGCCCGGCCAATTCGGAGCCGAACACCTTGGTCCACCGGCCCGCGCGGATCTCGCGGTCGCTGGCGGTGATTCCTCGGGTCACGTCGAGAATCAGGCCGAAGGTCAGTTCCGCTACCGCCCTTGAATTGGAGCCCGGCGCGTAGACAACTGCTATTCCCCTCTCCTTGGCTGCGTCCACATCGATGTTGTCGTAGCCGACGCCGTGCTTCGCCACCACCCGCAGAGCCGGTGCCGAATCCATCAGCTCCGCGTCCACGCGGTCCAGACCGACGATCATCCCTGCTGCGTTCTGCACGTGCGCTTCGATGTCTTCGCGCGACGGAGGGCCGGCATGGCCACCTGGTTGCGTCACGGTGTGGCCTGCTGCCTCGAGCACAGTGCGAGGTTCGGACGAGTAGCGACCGAAGGTTGGGGTCGTGACGAGCACCGTGCCGGGGGTGTGTGACGGAGCATCAGCGTTTCCGATGTTGTGGGCCATGTCACGACCCAATCAGAACCGCGCGAAATGCGCAAGTGATGCGCGTCAGTTGCGCGAAACACGCACAACTGGCACTGTGGTTGCAGAACCTCCTCGCCGTGCGGAGGGGCTGTGTTCTGTATGTAGGCATCGCAACAGGAGGGGGTGGCCATGCGGCCCAGCACATCCGGCATGCTCGTCATCGCCGACGACCTGTCCGGTGCCGCCGAGGTGGCAGGCGTCTTTATCGGCTTCGCGGCGGACATCTCTCTCGGTCTCGGCCCTGTTTCGCCCGAACCGGGCGCTTCGAAGCCGAGCGCGACGGTGACAGTGCTCGATCTGGACACCAGGGCCGCCGATGCGAGCGGTGCTGCATCGATCGTGCGAGCCGCAACGAGTGGAGTTCCCGAGGGCACTCGAGTTCTCGCCAAGATCGACTCGCTTCTTCGAGGCAACGTGGCCGCAACCGTCGGTGCACTCGCCGAGGTAGGGCCGGTCGTCGTCGCAGCAGGGTTGCCGTTGTTGCGCAGAGTAATTCGTGACGGTGTGCTGTACGTCGACGGAGTTCCTCTGGCCGACACCGACCTGTGGTCGGCGGAGGCGAGCGCCCCGCCCGTCTCGCTGGCCGAGCTTGTCGGAGCAACGGTGGTAGAGATCGCCGATCTTGCGGACACCAAGGGAATCGTGCTGTGCGACATCGCCAGTGACGACGATCTCGACCGTGTAGTGGCAGCAACGGCGGCTCGGCCGGAGATAGCGTTGGTCGGCACATCGGCGCTCGCCGCTGCAGTCGCACGAACCATGCCGAAGCGTCCGCATCGTCGATCGATCGCCGCCACCGTCGATCCCGTTCTCGTCGTCGTCGGCACTGCCTCGTCGGTCGCGGTCGATCAAATCGACTGTGTGGCCGCCGATGGTGTTCGAGTCGTGTCCGTCGATGTACAGGAGCTGCTCGACGGGCGAGCGGACGCCGGCATTCTGAATGCAGCCTTGCACCGCGGCTCGGTAGTGCTCACCATCGGAGGACCGGTCGATCCGACGGCATCTCGCGCACTTGCCGCGGCCTTGGCGACGTTCGTACACGACGGATTGCGTTCACACCCAGCAGATCTCGTCTTGACTGGCGGCGAGACTGCTCGTGCCGTGATGTCGGCTCTCGGAGTGCACGCCCTCGTACCTGTCGATCAGGTGCACTACGGCGCCGTCGTCTCCGTCGCCCCCGACGGCCGCCGAATCGTCACTCGTCCAGGCAGCTTCGGCGACCGAAACAGCTTGTCCACCATTCACTCGTACCTGATCGGCTCTTCGCCGGTCGCCGACGTAAGGAACTTCGCCATGCCGTCCACCCACACCCTTGCGCTACCCGTCGTTGCCGTCACGATGGGCGACGCCGCCGGGATCGGCCCCGAGGTGATCGTGCCCGCGTTGCTCGACGACCGAGTGGCCGGCTGGTGCAACCCCGTAGTGATCGGCGACAGTCGGCGCCTGCGCCAGGCCGCCGGAGTCCTGGGACTCGACCCCGAAATCGTGACGATCGAGAGCGTGTCGGACGCCGAGTTCGCTCCGGGGCGCATCAACGTGATCGATCTGAACTTGATACCCGACGAGCTACCGTGGGGCGAGCTGTCCTCTGTCGCTGGGCACGCCGCGTACGAATACATCCGGGTTGCATCGGAATTGGCTACCGAAGGCCAGGTCCATGCGATCTGCACCGCCCCGCTGAACAAGGAGGCGCTGCACGCCGCCGGGCACATCTTCCCTGGCCACACGGAACTGTTGGCGCACCTGACCGGGACCGAAGAAGTCTCGATGATGCTCTCGACGCCCAAGCTCAAAGTCATTCACGTCACTACGCACATCGGGCTGCTCGACGCCGTCGCCAAGATCGAGCCCGGTCTGGTGGAGCGAACCATTCGGCGCGGATACGAGGCCCTGGTTCGTTCGGGAACGGCGCAGCCCAAGATCGGTGTGTGCGGCATCAATCCGCACGCCGGGGAGAACGGACTGTTCGGTTACGGCGAGGAGGACCTCAAGATCGTTCCCGCCGTCGAGAAGCTCCGCGCCGATGGACTCGACGTCGTCGGTCCGCTGCCCGCCGATACTGCGTTCTTCCTCGCCGGGCGCGGCGACTACGACCTCATCGTCGCGATGTATCACGACCAGGGGCACGGGCCGGTCAAGGTGCTCGGCATCGAGGCGGGTGTCAACATCTCGGTCGGGCTCCCCGTCATCCGTACCTCAGTCGACCACGGGACTGCGTTCGACATTGCCGGCAAGGGAATTGCCGAGGCCGGTAGCATGATCGAAGCTCTGCGACAGGCAGCCGAGCTCGCAACCACCACGGCCGAGGTCGAGTAGCGGAGGTAGAGATGGCGGTTCGAGAATCGCAGGCGAGGCGAACGGAGATCGTCCGCCTTGCCAAGACGGCCGGGCTTGCCGACGTCGAAGCTCTCTCTGCGCAGTTCGGTGTCACCGCATCGACCATCCGGCGCGATTTGGCGCAGCTCACGGCGGAGGGTCTGATCGCGCGTACCTACGGCGGCGCCATCGCGCTTGCCTCACATCCGGAGTCGTCGCTTCGTCAACGCTCGGGTGAGAGCTTCGAGGCCAAGCGGGCCATCGCGAAATGGGCGGCCAACATCGTGCTTCCCGGCGAAACGGTGATGCTCGATGCCGGCACCACAGTCGGTGCGATGGGCGAATTCCTGCGCGATACAGAACGACTGACCGTCATCACCGCCGGCCTCACCGCTCTCGAATCCCTGGCCGACGCAGACGGTGTTCGCGTTCAGTGTCTCGGAGGAACCCTGCGTCACGTCAGTCAGGGATTCGTCGGGCCGCTCGCCGAGTCGAACCTTGCGCGAGTGTCCTTCGACAGAGCCTTCCTCGGGGCAGACGCCGTCACCGCCGATTCCGGTATCTGCGAAGCGGAGCAGGAACAGACTCGCCTCAAAGAACTGATGATGGAACGAGCGGGCAGCGTCTACGTGCTTGCTCACGCTGAAAAACTGGGTGAGCGCCCATTCCATGCCTGGGCACCGTTGCCCGCAGGTGTCACCTTGGTGACCGACGCCGCTGCGACAACGGATCAGCTCCGCCCGTTCGAGGACGTCGGCGTCGAGGTGGTCGTGGTGTGAAAGCTAGTGCGCGTGACCCGAACTACCGCATCGCGCAACGTCTTCGAGTGCACACCCACACCGCCGACGGTCCTGGAACGCTCGAGTGCGGTGTCGATGTGCCACGAGGAGGCGTCGAACAGGGCGGTGATGTCCTTCGCGGTGACGGTGGCCTCGTGCGGCGGCTCGCCCTCGGATGAATGATGGTGTGCGCCATCGTGCAGATGCCCGACGATGAGCAGCGAACCACCCGGCGCGACCCACTGCGCGATGTGTCGATAGAACTCCAACTGCGGAATCGACGGATGCGCGTAGTGGGTCATCACCAGATCCCAACGCTCGGTGGGGTTCCAGGTCGTCAGGTCTGCTTCGATCCAGGTGACGTCGACCCCGGCTGTCTGCGCCTGCTGTGCGGCGGTGTGGAGGGCGGCTGCGGAGATGTCGGCACCGGTGACCTGCCAGCCCTGCTCGGCGAGCCAGATCGCTTCGGCACCGGCACCACATCCTGCGTCGAGCGCGGTACCGGGTTTCGATCCGGCTGTTTCCTCCACGAGATACGGATTGGCGGCGACGGTGTGGGACGTTCTGTCATCCCAATGGTGCTCCCAGTAGTCCTTGTCGAATGCGTGCGTCATCGATCGTCCTCTCCCGGTGGTGTGCCGGTATCAGAATGACAGCCCGTGCGCAGATGCGGCAAGCAATGTTGCCGTGTCAGCAAATCGGCGACGGTGCTGCGCTGTGTTGTGAGGTGCGTCGGTGATCATTCGATTGCGGCCGGCGCGCTTGGCCTGAAACATCAGTGCGTCAGCTCTGTCGAGTGTGTCGCGAAGACCTTCGTTCGGTCGCTGGAGCGTGTATCCGGCCGAGAACGTCACACCCGACGGCGTGGTGGCGGCTGCAAGAGCCTCGAGTGATCGAAGAGCGCCCCGACGATCGCAGTTGCGCAGAGTGATCACGAATTCCTCTCCGCCCCAACGTGCTATGAGTCCATCGACGCCGATGCACTCACGGGCTGTCGACGCGAAGTCGCGTAGCAACGCGTCGCCGGCTGCGTGGCCGAAGTGGTCGTTGAACTGTTTGAAATGGTCCAGATCGAGAACCGCGACGACTGTGTCGACCGAATGCTCGTCGACGACGGACACCGCGTAGTCCGACCAGCCGCGACGGTTGAGTGCCCCGGTCAGTTGATCGGTTCGGGACGCAAGCAGGATGCCGTCCTCGACCTCTTTTCGTTCGGTGATATCGAGAGCGGCAGCGAGCGTCCACTCGGCATCGGACGGACCGGTGAAAGGAACCAGAGTCAGGAGAACCCAGCGAATCTCGTCGTTGGGTCGGACGAACCTCACCTCGACTTTCACGGATTCTTCCGCGGCCGTACCGGCGGCCATCAGATCCTCGACGCTGCCGTGGAGCGGGAGGTCGTCCGGGTGAGTGTGCACCGTCGCGGATCGACCTATCAGTTCCGAAGAGGTCAAACCGACAAGTTCGCAGTAGGCGGCATTGACGTCGACGAAAAGCCCATCGGCGTCGGAGAGAGCTTGCGCCACGGGGCTGGAGGCGAACATGCGCCTGTACCAGTGTTCCTCCACGACGCGACGACCCGCTTTCTCCCCTTCCCGCATCGGAAGTCTAGTCGAGGGCGGGTCGAGCTCAGCGGCACGTGCGTCCGCCGACTCTTGCGGGAATTGTCGCCGGTAGGCAGCAAACTGGCACGAATGTACGACTTTCGGGAACCGTGTGCGCTCCCGCGCCGTCCAAGGGTTTGGGGTGGCCGGCCGACGATGGGGTCTTGATGACGACGAAGTGACGAGCATCGAGTGCCAACAGGATTTCGACGACCTGCTCGACGTCTGTATCGACATCGCCGCCGAACGGATCAGCGAGAATTGGGGCCTCCACCCGGTGGCTGTCGTCAACGACTTGTCCGGCGGGCAGAGGGTGCTCGCGCCGCTGCAGCCGGAGGTCGGCGGGGCATCGAACGCCGCGATGCACGAGCAACTCGTCCACGATCTGCGAGCCGTCGCTTGGGATCTGCGGTCGTACGCCATCGTCTCCGACGTGACCGGCGAGGAGGCGTCGGGCACATATCTCGAGGTTCTGCTCGAGCACCGCGAGTACGCAATGCGAATACTCGTCCCGTACCTGATGCCCGACGCCACGACCTTCGATCTGGGTCCGACGAAAGCTTCGGTGGGGCAACGGTTTCTGTGGGGCTGACTTTCCCCGCAAACGCGCGCGCCTTCGTCAGGTGCGCGCGAATTGTGGCCGGATCGGGGGCGAATCCGGACGCGTCTGACAAACGCGCGCGCCTTTGCGAAACCCGGGGGTGCGCGCGCCGATCACCCTCGTCCAGGAGATTGGCACTCTCAACAGTCGAGTGCCAAAATAGAGGCACATACTCACTCGAAAGGAGTCCGCAGTGACCGTCACCTCTCCCCACTTCGATTCACGTGAATTGGACGACGACATGCCACCGAAGTGGTGGAATCGGCGCATTCGTACCCGCGCTCAGGTGACCGAATATGCCGTCATGTTCGGGGCACTGTCGATCGTCTCGTTCTGGGCTGCGGGCCTCGGTATCGCGGCGGGACTCATTGCCGTCGCCTCGGCATTGTGGGCCGATCGCAGCCCCGACCTCTCCGGGCCGCCCGCCGATCGCAGCGACAGGGCGCTCGCCCTCGGGACCGGCATCGTCGGAATTGTCGTCGGCATCGGATTCGTAGTGATGGTGTTGCCGTACTGGTGATGGAGCGACTTCGTCGCATGTGACTGGAACTTCGTAGCCTGCTACGAGCTTCTGCTCACGACCCCGGGCACCCGCCTTCGAGACCGGTCGACCGTATAGCGGTCGGCCGGTTTCGTCGTTTCGAATCGATTTCTTCGGGTATCTGCGACGGAGCGTTGCACCAACCAGATTTATATGTGACGCTGTGTAGCGTAAAGATTTGAGGACGCGGGCGGAAGGATCACCATGACTGCAGTCGACGACGCACGAACGCTCTACCGAGACAGGCTGCACGCTCTGTCGACGGCATCGGTGCATCAGCACTTCGACGCCTTCCTCGACATCCCCTGGGATGAGCCCGAATATGCGATCGTTCCCAACGATCCACGCTGGGTGCTCCCGGACGCGGACCCGCTCGGCCACACCGACTGGTACAAGTCGCTTCCCCTGGACCGGCAGATTCACATCGGGATGTACCGCCAGGCCAGCATGGTCAAGGTCGGCCTGCAGTTCGAGCAGATCCTCATCAGCGGACTCATGCAGTACGCCCTCACACTCCCGAACGATTCACCCGAATTTCGGTACTCGACGCACGAAGCCACCGAAGAGTGCCACCACACCCAAATGTTCCAGGAACTGGTGAACCGCATCGGCATCGACGTGCCGGGTGGGCCCGCGTGGTTCCGCAAAGTCGTACCGATGCTCACGGTGTTCGCCGCTCGATCGGCACCGTTCGGGTTCTTCGTCGGCGTCCTCGCGGGAGAAGAGCCGATCGACCACATGCAGAAGGGCGTCCTGCGCGCCGGTAGCGTCGGACACCCCTTGGTTCAGCGCGTGATGCAGATTCACATCGCCGAGGAAGCCCGTCACATCGGCTTCGCGCATCAGTACCTCGAGCACAAGGCCCCGCGGCTCGGACGCTTCGAGAAGGCATCGATCTCGATACTCATGCCGGTCATCATGCGACTGCTGTGCGACGTGATCATGAAACCGAGCAAGCAGATGCGACGCGACCTCGACATCCCCGACGAGGTTGTCGACGCCGTCTGGTGGGACAGCGACTCCTCACGAAAGGCATTGCGCGACACCTTCGGTGACGTCCGCATGCTCGCGGGCGAGCTCGGACTGATGAACCGCGTGTCCCGACGCGTCTGGCGCGCCCTCGGTATCGACGGACGCCCCTCGCGCTACCGCAGTGAGCCGTCTTTCGGCTGAGTCTCGTCGACGACGCTTTCGAGTGGCACCTGCGGGATCGCGATGCCGCGGGATGCTCCGAGTCCCTTGACCTGCAACCAGATGGTGTCGGCCAAGAATGTCGCGAAATGATCGAGCCCGGTACGTGTTTCGGTCTGCCCACTCCAACTGCGCACCGCGCCCATGCAGCCGGACACCAGGCCCGCCACCCACGGCCGCACCAGCGACCAGTCGTCGGTGGTCAGGTCTGCATGCACGAGGGACAGGAACGCCGCGACGCTCACTTCCAACTGCTCGGCCAGCAGAGCATTGGTCTCCTCGAGCGGTGTCGGTGCCTCGGCACTGACGTCCTGCTCGACGAAACGCGTCCACGCGGGATGCTCCGCCACCCACCGCACGTAGGTACTCACCACTCGATGGACCACATCGCGAGGAGTGCCGGTCAACGCGAACGACGTGACCAACGTGGCCGTCAACTCCGAGCAGATGGCCCGCTGAATGGCCGTATCCAAGTCCGTGCGATCACGAAAATGCCGGTACAAGCCGGTGCGATGTACCCCGGCCTCGGCGGAAATCTGTGCGGTGGTGAGCCGCTCACCAGGAGCGATATCACGCGCCAGCACCGTCATGGCGGCGTCGATGATATGGCGTCGACGATCGGTGTTGTGCTGTTCCCAACGCCGCTTACGGCCATCGGACTTCGGGCGCGGGCCACCGTCACTCATGCTGCATGTTCTCACGTCCACACTGGGCAAGGCTGTCAGTTGCTGCGTTTACGAAGCGCGAACAGAACGCCGGCGGCACCGACCACGGCCACCGCTGCGCCGATCGGCCAGAGTGGGAATCCGTCGTCGGTGTCCTCTGTCTGGGTCGCGGGCGGTAGGGCCTCGTTGGTGAAGTCGAGGTCCGTTGCCGGGGGAGCGGCGGCTTGGGTGAGCTGGAACGGAATGCTGCCGGTGATCGGATGCCCGTCGGCGGAGA
This sequence comes from Rhodococcus sp. EPR-147, assembly GCF_001647185.1. Classification (NCBI taxonomy): domain Bacteria; kingdom Bacillati; phylum Actinomycetota; class Actinomycetes; order Mycobacteriales; family Nocardiaceae; genus Rhodococcus; species Rhodococcus sp. EPR-147. The sequence goes on along the minus strand of NZ_LVCU01000562.1, from coordinate 3,103 downwards.
CGACCCGATAGCCGATGGTGTAGTCCCCTCCCGCGCCGAGTCCGTCCAGATCCACTGTCACCGTGCTGCCGTCGATGATCGGATCCGAAGTCGCCCAATCCATTCCGTCGGATCCGACGACGGTCACGGTGGCGAAGTTCGACTGCACGGACTGATTGAACGTCAGCGTCACCTCGTCCGGCGCGGCGTCGAGCACGGAGTTCTCGGCAGGGTTGCTGGACTGCAGAGTTGCATGGGCAGCTGCCGGAGCGATCGACAGTGTTGTCGCGGTGAGAATGGCGGCTGCGATCACGGCCAGGCGTTTCATGGACTGCTTTCTTGTTGTGGCTACTCGTGTGGAGGTTCGCCGGTGACCTTGTGGTCTGCGAAGTTGAGGCCCTCACGCACGAGACGGGCGAGGTGACCGTCGGCCAGGCGGTAGATGACGTTTCGGCCGTCGCGTCGGGTCTCGACGAGTCCGGTGAATCGGAGCTTGGCCAAATGCTGACTGACGGCGGTGCGGGAGGTTCCGGTGGCCGTGGTCAGTGCGCTGACGTCGGCGGGGCCTCGGTCGAGTAGCCAGAGGATGTGCAGTCGGGTGGGGTCGGAGAGCATCCGGAAGGTGTCGCTGGCCGTGGCCAGGCGCGCGGAGTCCGGTTCGACGGCATGGTCGAGACTGATGCGCGGTTCCTTCTTCGGTGGCATCGAACGTCGTCTCCCTACGCGGAGGCGCACACCGACATTCGGGTGCGACTCCACAGGCGTGCTGCGGTCAGTGCCGCAAGTGTAGCCAAGCCCGTGAGCACCATCGCTGCAGTGAACAGTCCGAACTGGGCACCGACCCATCCCGCAACCGGATAGGTGAGCAGAAACGCGGCATGCGAGAGCGAGAATTGCGCGGTGAAGATCGACGTTCGGGTGCTCTCGTCGGATTCACGACGCAGAATTCTCGCCGACGGCGTGTTGATCATCGACGTCCCGACGCCCAGCAGCGCCCACGTCGTGGCCAGAGTTATCCAGGCTGCCGACCCGCCGTTCAGGGTTGCAACTGCTGTTGCTGCTGCGGTTCCCACGACGGCCGTTGCGGCTCCGGTGAGCATGAGGGTGTGGTCGTTCGTGGATCTGAGGGCCCGCGGGACGAGCAGTGCAGCGAGCATCGAACCGCCGCCGTAGAAGCCGAGTGCGATGGCCAGCTGGCTGCTCGATCCGCCGAACAGATCACGAACGTAGACCACGGAATTGACGACCACCAGAGCCGTCGCTGCGGCGACCAACGTGTTCAACGCGAGCAGCCCCTGCAATTCGGGATTTCTGACGAACGTCGTGATGCCGGTTGTCGGCCTGTTGTGTTTGGGCGCAGTGCGTTTCGGCAGCACTGTGCCCACCACCATCATCGCGGAGACGACGAACCCCAGCGCCGTGCCGACGAACAGCGTGTGAAAGCCGATGACCGTCAACAGTGCTGCGGCGATGAGTGGACTGACCAGTGACTCGAGGTCGTAGGCGAGGCGCGAGAGCGTCAACGCGCGGGTGTACTGCTGCGCATCGGGCACCACGGACGGAATGACTGCCTGAAAGGTGGGCGTGAACGTGGCCGACGCCGCCTGCAGAACGAAGATCAGCACGTAGACCTGCCACACCTGATCGACGAAGGGCAGCGCCAGCGCGGTGAGCGCCCTGACGGCGTCGGCGCTGACGAGCACGAGCTTGCTCGGGAGCGTGTTGGTCAGCGACGAAACAATCGGAGCGACAAACACATACGCGATCATCTTGATCGCGAGAGCGGTGCCGAGGACCGCACCGGCGGCACTGCCGGCGATGTCGTAGGCGAGCAGCCCCAGGGCCACCGTCAACAGTCCGGTGCCCAGCAACGCAACGACTTGCGCGGTGAAGAGGCGTCGAAAGGCGATGTTTCGGCGAAGCATGGCTTCAAGGTACACATGCGTGCGCACTTGCGCACTCATATGGTTTTGCTGATTCCGAGTTCCCGCAGGCACGGCAAGGAATCTTTGGGTAGCGTTGCGCGGTCGGCGTCACAAACGAGGTGGTCCATGACCGGTATGCGGAACGCATCGAGCGAGGTCATGCGTCGCGCCGTCGATCAGTTGCCCTCGATGATCGGATACTGGGACAGCTCGCTGCGGAATGTGTACGCCAACCAGGTGTATGCGGATTACTTCGGTATCGAACCTCGGGATTTGGTCGGTAAGCACCTCAGCGAACTGCTCGGCGAGGCTCTCTTTCAGTTGAACGAGCCGTACATCACCGGCGTCCTCGCGGGCGAGCAGCAGCAATTCGACCGGACCCTCATCGACGTCAACGGTGCCGTGCGCGTCACTCAGGCAACCTATGTGCCCGATATCGTCGACGGTGCCGTCGTCGGGTTCACCGCGTTGGTCGTCGATGTCAGTGCGCGCGCCGAGGTCGAACGCGAGCGCGATCGCGCGATCCGGCTGTTCCAGAACGTGATGGAGAACGCCCCGATCGGCAAAGCGGTGATGACCCGTGACGGACGATGGCTCCAGGTGAACAAGGCCTTGTGCGAACTACTCGGCTACACCGCAGAAGAATTGCGGCAGAAAACGTTTCGAGACATCACCCATCCTGACGACATTCCCCTCGCCGACGAACACCTCAAGGGACTGGCCGAAGGGACGCTGACGAACGTGGCGTCGGAGAAGCGATACATCCGCAAGGACGGTGCCACCATCTGGGTACAGCGAAACGCGACCGTGGTGCGTGACGACGAATCCGGCGACGTCATCATCGCGCAGATCCAGGACATCACCGCCCGCAAAGCCGCCGAGGCGTCGCTCGAACGCCAGGTGCTGATCGACGACCTGACGGCGTTGGGTAATCGACGACGACTGATGGCCGAGCTGGATGCGCTGAAGGAGTCGGTCGGCGAACGCCCGGTCGGAATGCTCTTCGTGGACATCGATTCCTTCAAATCCATCAACGATAGGTTCGGCCACGCGGTGGGGGACCGGGTACTCCAGGCAATCGGCCGTCGCATCCTGGACAACACCCGCACTCGAGACATCGCCTGCCGCATCGGCGGTGACGAATTCGTAGCCCTGCTGCACTCCGCCAGATCTGCCGAGGGAGTCGAACGCCTTGCCAA
>NZ_LVCU01000561.1:0-22007 GCF_001647185.1 Rhodococcus sp. EPR-147 | reverse complement strand
ACCACCGACCCGGACGAGTTACTGCGTATCGCAGACGAGCGAATGTACTCGTCCAAGCGCGCCTGAGATCTGGATCAATGTGGGTTTCAGTCGGTCGGAGTGCAAGAGAGTCGCATTGATCCGGTGGATCGGGCCGGGCTGGGGAATTTCACAGCCGTGTCGGCCGTGCGCCCAGCGGCGGCGCGGGGGTGGGCCCGCGGTGCTTACGCGACTCGACTCGATACGCGATGTAGAGATACAGGACGCCGGTGATGGCACCGCCCAGGCAGCTTGCAGCGATATCGAGCGCGGTGGACCCCGAGGTGATCGTCAAGTGCATCAGGAGGAAGCCGATACCGACTGCGGGGACGAGGGCAAGCGCATTGATGTAATCGGCCCGGGTTGCGCCGCACTTCTTGCTCAGAGCCCCGGTCATGACCCACTCGCGAAATGGCTTCTGCATCTCGGCCTCCGACCTTGTGCGGTCCACTTTGTCCTTTTCTCCACGGTACCGGATAGTTCGCGGCGCTGACTATGTCATGGGAGGGTGCAGGTATGCGTGCTCTGGTGTTTCTCTCGGTCCTCGCGATCGTGCACACATGGCCGCTGTTCGGAGGCAGCCCCGGCCAGTGGTCTGCCCTGTTCCAGGGCGTCATGATCGGCGCGATAGTCAGCACCGCGGTGACTCCCGCGGGATGGAAGGCGATCCGACGCATCAGAAGTCGACTCGATGGGTCGTACAGTCCACCCAGGTCCTCGCGGCGATGAAATCGGGTGCAGCTGACCGCGCTCAGCGCGGCTGGCTGCACCGGATTCGATCGAGAGTAGCGACTATCTCGGCGATCACGTGATCCATGCGTTCGGTCAGGTCGACCCAGGTGTAGCGAAGGATCGTCCAGCTCTGAATGATGTCGTTCTGCCTGATCCGATCCTGATGGAACGCGCCGTGATCGGAGTGAAATGCCCAGCCGTCGATTTCGATCACCACCATCTCGGCGAGGAACGCGAAGTCGAGTTCGTATCCGCCCCATCGATAGTTGACCACCCAGCCGCCGATCTTGCGGGCCCGGAACTCTCGAATCAAGAGACGCTCTCCCTCGGAGCGTGCACCGTTCGCTGCGACTTTCAGCAGCCGCTTCGCTTCGGGAGCGCCGGTGCGACCTGGGTTTCGTGCATCTGCCCGCTGCAATCGCTCGAGGTCGGTGTGTCGCTGAAGTGTCCGATCCATGATGTGCGCCTTACCTATCGACGCTTCCAGAACAGTGAGTTCGAGAGACGTGACACGAAGTCCGCGCCGCTCGACGATGTCCTTGTTGTGAACGTCGCGGCGACGTAGTCGGCAGCCCTCGGCGCGGCTTCGACCCCTACGCGGAGCGGTGACCTCGATGATGCTCGGCACGTCGGAGATCACCCCGTGCCAGAAGGCAGCGGCTTCCCCGCTGAGTGCAGCGTTCGGTCCTGCACCCCACACAGCGCACCGAATGCGTGCGTCCGCAGTGAATGGGCGGTCCACGACGAAGTACACCCCGCGATGAATTGTTCGCCACGCACCCGCGCGAACCGAGCGATCCACAGCGTCGCCACTCAGACCGCAGAGTGCCGCCTGCGCGCGAGTGATCACGCCGTCGTGCTGTGCCAGCCATTCATCGAGCATGTCCACTTGGACGTTCACGGTGCCGAAGCGGTTCCCTAGCGAATCGGGTGCACTGAGCCGCGCTCAGCGCGGCTGGATGCACCGAATTCAATCGAGGTGAAGCTGTGTGTTCGGGAGTTCTGCCCCAGATCAGAACCCGAGATCTCTCTTGCGACGCTCGCGCTCGAGTCGACGTTGTTCCTCTGCACGTTCTCGACAACGCCGGAGAAATTCTGCATCGGCATCGGGATTCTGGGCGGACTGACGGCCGGGGCGTGTCTCGTATTCAGGAAACGCAGAGTTGCTCGCGCGCCGGTTGCCGCCTCCGGGACCTCCCCAAATTCCGCCTCCAACAGGACGTCCCGCGAACAACCATGCCAGTGAGCCGGCGAGCGGGAGAAACACCACCAACAGCAACCACACGATCTTCGGGAGGAATCGCACTCCACCATCGTCGGCCGTGATCACGTCGATCAGACAGAACACCCACAGCAACATCACCAGTAGACCGAGATACGGCATGTGATCCTCCACTTTCAAGACCGTTCGGTCTGATGTATCGAGCATCGTAGCGGGGCTGTCGCGATTTCGACAGATATGGCCCAGGTCTATCGATCTGCAGGATGTGGTCAGCGAGGCGGCGAACTCCGCTGCTGGGCAAAATCGGGTGCAGCTAGCCGCGCTCAGCGCGGTCAGTTGCACCCGATTCGACCTCCAATTGCTTCAGCCCGCATAGCGTCGCTGCAACAGTCAGTGGCCTTGGGAGTAGATGAACAGCGACGACTGTCGTGCGTTCCTGGTGAGCAGGACGGTCACGGGGTCTGCCGTTCCCCTTGTGGGACGCGAGGTGGACAGCATCTCGGGTTCGCAGGTCAAGCCCAGTGCAGTCCAGTTGCTCGTCGATGCAGCGGCGCACGTCACCGGTTGCAGGGGCGGATAGGAAGGGTTTGCCGCCGATACCGCTGTGTCGTCGCCGGCCTCGCTGGGCGCGTCGAATCGGGCCCGCCACGCGGGCTGGCCGACGAACTCCGTGTGGGTGAAGGCCTGAACGAACTCGAAGCCACTCGGCACGTCGAAAGCTATGTCCTGCAGACCACGCGACACTTCTTCTTCATTCATGGACCTGCGTTCGCCGGGCTCGAACGAACTGCACGACGCGGTGAGAACGACGACCAAACCGATGAGCCAGAACCGACACAGTCCCGCCGACGAACTCATCTCGCCGCACGGCTCGATGATTGTCGCGGGATCAATGTGGGAAGTGCCTTCTTCAGCGGAGTCGAGCCGTCGTCGCCGTTGAGCAGTATTTCCATTGCGGTTCGGGCGATTTGGTCGAATGCGGTGCGGACCGAGGTCAGGGGAACCGGCAACAGTTGCGCGAGCGGGATGTCGTTGTAGCCGACCAGTGAAAGGTCCTCTCCGACAGCCAGATTGTGTCGATGCGCTGCCGACAACACTCCGAGGGCGAGGTTGTCGTTGGCTGCGAACACGGCGGTGGGACGGCCTGAGCCGTCGAGCAGATCGTGTCCTGCGCTTGCCCCGGCTTCGATTCCGTAGCCGGTCTCGATCGTCCACTCCGGGCGTGGTTGCAGGCCGGCTTCGGCAAATGCCCTGTGCGCGCCCGCCAGACGACCGACAGCACTGGACGTGAACAGAGGTCCTGTCAGCACTGCGATGTCGGTGTGGCCGAGATCGATGAGGTGACGAACCGCCAGATATCCACCGGTCTCGTCGTCGCCGATCGAGGACGGGCTCTTTCCGTCGGTTCTCAGCACCAGTACGTGCGGAATTCCGTTCTCGCGCAGGTGACTGGGGAGGGGATCGTCGGTGCGACTCGTGGCGAGAACGACCCCATCGACATTGCGCTTCAGAAGCGACTGCGCGGCGTTCCATTCGTCGGTGGGATCGTCGCCGCTCGTCGCGACGACGGCGTGGTAGCCCTCCCTGCCCGCTGCCCGGTCGATGGCCTCGAACATCAGCGCCATCACGGTGTCCGAGAGGCGCGGGACCAGGACGCCGATGGTGGCGGTGGCACCGCGTCGTAGATTCGACGCGAACGTGTTGCGCCGGTATCCGAGATGCTCGGCAATCTCGCGCACCCGTACGGCCGTCGCGGATCGGGACGGTGCGACGCGGTCGTCGAGAACACGGCTGACGGTCGAGATGCTGACCCCGGCAGCCTTGGCAACGTCACGCAGTGTGACCGCGTCTGTGCGCTCAGTCGAGAGCCCACTTCGGGTGGAACGCATGTGCAGTTCCTGACTGTTCGTTGAATCTCCTGGTACGGCCGAACTTACAGATGGCCAGCCTGCGGCGCATGCAAACGTCCCAGGAACGTTTGCATGCGCACCATGCGATGCCTGTCACCCTCGATCTTCAAAGTGATGGTTGACACATCGGCGGCGAGCGGTTTAGCGTGATGCAAACGTTCCCGACAACGTTCCCATCAGAATCTCGAGAAGGACGACAACATGAATTCACTCGATCTCCGCGGACTCAGCCCAGCACCGATCACGCCGTTCACTCGCGATGGTGAGGTCGACTACGACGCCATCCAGCGCCTCGGGTCCTGGCTCGGCAGCGTCGACGGCGTCAAGAGTCTCGTCGTTCTCGGTCACGCGGGTGAAGGCACTTTCCTCACCCAGGCCGAGCAGGCCAAGGTGATCGGTGCCTTCCGCGATTCGGTCGACGGAAAGCTTCCGATCATCGCCGGCATCACCGGGGAAGGAACGGCCGTATCCGTCGAAGAAGCCAAGCGTGCGGTCGACGCCGGTGCATCTGCCGGACTGGTGTACCCGTCGCACGGTTGGCTGCGTTTCGGCTACCAGGACGGCGCACCGCAGGATCGGTACCGCGCACTGTACGAAGGATCGGGCTTGCCTCTGATCCTGTTCCAGTACCCGGACGTCACCAAGGCGACGTACAACCTCGACACCCAGCTCGAAATTGCCGCTCAGGAGGGCGTTTTCGCAACCAAGAACGGCGTTCGGAACATGCGCCGTTGGGACCGTGAGATCCCGGTTCTGCGCAAGGAGAACCCGGACCTGCAGATCCTCAGCTGCCACGACGAATACCTGCTGCACACCATGTTCGACGTCGACGGCCTCCTCGTCGGCTACGGCGGCCTGGCTCCCGAACCCCTCGTCGAGCTCATTGCCGCAGGCAAGGCCAAGGACTACCCGGCCGCACGCGCCATCCACGACCGTCTGCTGCCCGTCACCGCCAACGTCTATCACCGCGGATCTCACATGGAGGGCACCGTCGCGCTCAAGGAAGGCCTGGTCCACCGCGGCATCCTCGAGCACGCCACCGTCCGCTCGCCGCTGCTGCCACTCGCCGCAGGCGCTCACGAAGAGATCGCGGCGGCACTCGATTCCGCGAACCTCGGTTCGGTAGTACCCGCGCTGGTCTGAGTTCCCTCGCAGGGACAGACCGCGTCAGATCACTCGGTCGGCATCGGTGGCCATCTTCGCCCGGCCATCGATGCCGCACACCGACCTTCGCTCGTACTTTTCGTATCCGCTCCCCACCGCGTCGAGCCGAGGGCACACTGCCTCTAGTAGCGAGTACGGAGCGTCACCAGAAAGGCTCGTCATGAGTCAACCCCGCACGACCCCGGTGGCACCAGCCGCGTCCACCATCACCGCTGATGGACCGCCTGCCATGTCGAGTCGATGGAAGACCGTCCTGAGCACGCTGGCCATGGCGGGTCCCGCCTTCATCGCCGGCGCCTGGCAATTCGGCCCCGGCAACCTGGCCAGTGCGGTCGAGGCCGGTAGCAAGTACGGCTACGCGTTGATCTGGGTCGTCGTGCTCTCGACGGTGTTCATGCTCGTGTACGCCGATATGAGCGTGCGTCTGGGAATACGGACGCCGACGTCGTTGATCAGTTCGGTCAAAGACATCCTCGGACACCGCGTCGGCGTCGCTGCCGGCTTCGGGGTCTTCATCATCACCCTATGCTTCTCGGTCGGCAATGCCGTCGGATCCGGACTCGGGCTGTCGATGGTATTCGGCGGATCCCCGTTGATCTGGACGATTGCCTGCACGGCATTCGTGGCGCTGATCCTGTTGTTTCGCAACGTCTATCGCATAGTCGAGCGAGTGCTGCTCGTCATCGTCGGACTCCTCGGTGCCGCCTTCATCATCAGCGCGGTCATCGCGAAGCCGGACTGGTACATGGCTCTCGACGGCGTGATGCCCAGCGCGCCTTCGGGAAGCTTGCTGCTCATCGTCGCGCTCGTCGGCACCAACTTCTCACTCAACGCAGCGTTCTTCACCTCGTACGGCATCCATGAACGGGGCCGGACCAGAGGCGAATACCGTCAAACCTCCATTGCCGACACGATTCCCGGCATCGTCGCCCCCGGCATCATGACAGCGCTCGTCATCGTCGTGGCCGCTGCGGTACTGGAGAGCCAGAATGCCGAAGCGACCAGCTTGGTCGGACTGGCGAAAATATTCGAACCCATTGCAGGTCCGATCGGTTCGACCATCTTCGCCCTCGGACTGTCGGGAGCGGCCTTCTCCTCGATGGTGGCCAATGCCACCGCCGGAGGAACTATGCTCTCCGACGCGTTGGGCCGGGGAGCATCGCCCGGTACCCCTACGGCGAAGGTGACCTGCGCTGCAATCCTGGCGTTCGGTTTGGCGATCACCATCATGTTCACCTCGTCGCCGATCCAACTGATCATCGTCGCCCAGGCTCTGACCGTGCTGGTGGCCCCATTCCTCGGCTTCTTGCTCTACGTCATGAGCAACAATCGCCAACTGATGGGAGACCTCCGAAACACGTGGTGGAAGAACGCACTCGGTGTCCTCGGATTCCTCTCCATCCTGTCGCTCTCCGGTGTGCTGGTCTACGAACTTATGACTCGCTAGACCACGCGTCGCAATCGTCCCGGGCGGAAGTTCTCACGAACTCCTGCCCGGGACTTTTCTCTACCTCAACGCCACCGATCGCGGTGGGTGTGTCGTGACGAACTGTCCGGCTATCGAACCCACGAGCGCGATTCCGAAGCCGACGCACTGAACCCCGGTCATGCTCTGTCCCAGCACTATCCATCCGATGACTGCTGCAGTCAGCGGACTCAGCACGCCGAGGAGTGTCACATTGGCACTGGGAAGAGCGCGGGCACCGCGAAACCACAGTGAGTAGGCCAAGGCGCCGCCCACCACTGCGAGCCAGGTGTAGCCGACTACAGCCTCGGCATCCAGTGCCCACTGCCCTTCGTCGACGATCGGAATCAGTGGCGAGATGACCATTCCGCCGATAATCAGTTGCCATGCAGTGGAATTGAGTGGGCTGGTGTCGGGTGGCACACCCCAGCGCTTGGTGAGGGCGACACCGATTGCCATGCTGACGGCTCCGACCACTGCGGCGGCGAGGCCGATGGCATCGAGTCGGATCGTTCCGGACACAGCCGTCAGCGCAACCCCGACGACGGCCAGCGCGGCCCATCCAACCTGGACGGGCCGCGTTCGTCCCCAACCGAAGATCACCGATATCGCCACGATCACAAGCGGCTGCGAGGACCCCACGACGGCGGCAATTCCACCGGGTAGCCGGTAGGCCGCCACGAACAGCATCGGAAAGAACAACCCGATGTTGAGTACACCGAGGGTCGCGGTCTTCAGTCTCCATCCCTTTGCGGGAATGCCCGGAGCGATGAGCAGCAGAAGGAGCCCCGCGGGTACCGCGCGCAGCACGCTGGCGGTCATCGGCCGGTCGGGAGGAAGGAGTTCGGTGGTCACCAGGTACGTCGTGCCCCAGAGGATGGGAGCGAGTGCGGCAGCGGCCGTCAATCCGAGAGTCGAGGGGGCGACGTCGGGTGCGCGGAGGCGTCGAGCATCGGTTGGGTGTGTCTGCATGCGAGGTGTACGCATCGGGAGCTCATCTCTGGTGCGCTGTCAGTAGACGTCTTAACGTTGAACTATCTAGCATTGAACGGTAAGACGAACGTGGCAGAATGTCAAACAATTGAGCGCTGAAGTATTGAAGGGTGGTTGGCTCGATGTCGAACGAGACACTCGACGCAGTGGATCGGATCGTCCAGCAGTGGCGGGCCGAGCGACCTGACGTGGATGTCGACCCGATGGAGGTCATCGGCCGTATCAGCCGTGCGGCGTCCGTACTGGACAGGCGCACGCAGGCTGTACTGGCCGAATTCGGTTTGCAACCAGGCGAATTCGATCTCATCGCAACGCTCCGGCGCGCCGGGTCTCCGCATCGTCTCACCGTCGGGCAGCTGCTGGACAGCGCGATGGTGACGTCAGGTGCCGTTACGCACCGTTTGAATCGGTTGACCGACAAGGGATTGGTCGAACGCGAGATCGACCCCACCAATCGTCGGGTGGTCATAGTGCAATTGACGCAGGCCGGAATCGCTGCAGTGGATGCCGCGCTACCCGCTCACGTGGCCAATGAGGAAGCTCTGCTCGGATCGTTGAATCCGGATGAGCGACGCCAACTTGCAGGCCTGTTGAAGCGACTTCTTCTCGATCTCGGATAGCTGCGCCACTGACACCGTCTCTTCCGCATCCAAGCAGACTGTGGTACTTGTTGTTCCATGAACTCATTCGACACGTCGAAAGGCGCATGAGCGCCCGTAGTCACACCACCGTCGGTTTCGAAACGCCGAGGTGCAGAACATGAAGCTTGCCGAGGCCCTCGCTGAACGAGGGGAACTGATCAAGCGCACCGAACATCTGAAGGTTCGGATTCTGGCGAACGCCCGCCATCAGGACGGTGAATCACCGGCCGAAGATGCGTCGATTCTGTTGTCGGAGTACACAACTGTGCTCGACCGTCTCGAGGTCCTCATTCGCAGGATCAACCGGACGAACAGCGCCGCGACGATGCGGGACGGAACAATTACCGACGCACTCACGTCCCGTGACGTGCTGCGGATGCGTCACAGGGCGATCTCCGCAGCAGCGGACGCCGCGTCGGGACGTGAACAGGAGCGTCGGTACGGTCCGCGACAGCTGCGGTCGGAGTTGGTGTATGTCGCAGCCCTTCCGGTTGCCGAATTGCGCTCCACTGCAGACGATATCGCCAGACAGATCCGGCTTGTGGATCTGGAGATCCAACGCATCAACTGGGAATTCGACCTGATCGAGTAGTGAATCGGTTGCCGGGTAGTAGGTAGTTTTCGTTCGGGGCGAGCACGTGCCGCGGCCGGCGGTTTTCCGGTCCTTCTCCCGCGTGGTGAGCAGCGTCCCGGGTATTCACCCGTTCACAGTGCAGCTCAGTACAATTCACGGAGTACGGCGCACACCGCACAGTGCACTACCGTGTGCTGATCGAACGAGAACGAGGGTGGGTAAGGGGCCACCCGGCATTGTGGTCTCGACGACTTACGGAGGTTAGCCTGAACAGCATGAACGCACCGCCGATACGCCTCGAACGGCCTGCTCTGATCGTCGTCGACGTGCAGGCTGGATTCGACGATTCCGAATTCTGGGGCCCGCGGGACAACCCGTCGTGCGAAGCCAATATTGCTGCGCTTCTACGGGTGTGGAGGTCGAAGGCGTGGCCGATCGTGTTCGTTCGACACGACTCCGACAACCCGGTGTCGCCATTGTCTCCTACCGGTGCGGGGCATGCGTTCAAAGACGTCATCGAGGGAACTCCGGATTTGCTGATCAGCAAACGGGTCAATTCGAGCTTCTACGGCACGCCGGATCTCGACGCCTGGCTACGCGCAGAGGGCATCGACCAGGTGGTGATCTGCGGGATCACCACCAATCACTGTTGCGAGACCACCGCGCGCATGGCTGGCAATCTCGGTTACGACACCTACTTCGTCATCGACGCCACACACACCTTCGATCGCCTCGCACTCGACGGAACCACGGTGCCCGCGGCGACGTTGTCGGCCATGACTGCGACAAACCTGCACGGGGAATTCGCGACTGTCGTGTTGACAGAGGACCTGCTCTCGACGTGAGGAAGGTGCGCAATGAAGGTCACAGGCCACATGTCTCCCGACGAATTCTGGCGTGATATCGATCAGAGTTGTGATCGAGTGCGCCTCGGCGCTCAGGGAATTGGACTGTTCGGGCTGAGGGAGTGGGACGGCGCGACCATGATTGGCGATTGGGAGTGGGTGAACGACCTGCTTTCGTCCGGTGGACTCGTTCACGGCACTCCTGACGGCGATGTGTCGGTTCAGATCAGCACGGTGGTCGGAGATCCTCGGCGGGAGGTGGTTCGAGCGATCGAACGCGCTACCGGAATCTCTCCGTGGGAGCCCGACTACGAGAACCGGCATCGGGCAGTCCGGGACGCTCCCGGGGTGGCTGTGCCAATGCTCTGCGACGGTGTGAGCGTCGAGTTCTCGAAGTGGGGTGGACCCGACCGATGGTGGGCCGTGGGCGAAGTCGACGGCGTATCGCTGGTCATCGAAAGTCGGAACTATCCGGTTGATGACGTCGATCTGATCGAAATCGATGACGTGGAGCCCTACCTCGCAGGATGGCGAGACTACGTACGGAGCTTTCGAGGTGGGATCTAGTCGGTGCCGCGACTGGATTCATTGTCCACCAACGTGAGTCGAGTCGAGTGTGTACTGGTGGCGCGTTCGAACGGAGAGGCAGGATGAGCAGAATCGCGACACGCATGATCGCCGCTGTATCGCTCGTCGGCTGGATAGCGTCGTTCGGGACCTTCGCGCGGTGGGGACTGATGGGCGGAGTCGACGAACTGTGCATGCGACTACCCGGCGCGGTCTACGAGGCGCACTGGGCGTGGTTGCCCGTGCCGGTGGCAAGCTGCGTGAACCAAGTAGACAGTGACCTCGCCGTGGGAACGACAAGCTGGAGCTGGGAAAACACGGGGTTGGGAGGAGTGTGTGCTGTTGTTTTCGTGGTGAGTCTGTGGATTGTGCCGCGACGAACGCGGGCACTTTGAATGGGCAATTCCAGCGGTCTTCGGTTGTTGCATTCCGACATTCCTGCCGTTTGATACCGTTCGGTATGGCGAATCGGCGGACGACTGCAGGTCTGGCAGGACCCATCGTGTTGCTGTATTTGCGTTACTTCGCGTCGGTCCCGATACTCGAGGCATTCGTTCGCGGCCTGTTCGAGCCGCAGTTGAACTGGGCCGAGATCGGTTGGGGTGAAACGATTGTATTTGCATTCATGGTCGTTGCAGGACTGATTGCGTGCGTCACGGCGATACGGATTCTTGTCGACTCGCCGCGCTTTCCCGGCATCGTGGCGACCTCGGGTTCGTCCATCGGTCGAAAGATCGATTCGGTAGCTGTCACGCTGATCGGGTTCGCAGTCGTCGTGTTTTCGCTGATGGGTGAGGGCCTGGCACTCGGGTTCTTCTCCCCCATCGTTACCGGATGGTTGTGCCTCAACACAATTCGAAACTACAGATCGCTGTCCAAGTCGGGTCGAGCCGCAACGGCTCGGTGATCCGTGAACACCGTACTTGCGCTGCTACTGATGGTCGGAGTTTGCGCGTTCGCGTACGGCGCTGCAGTCGGCTTTCGAGGAAAGGCGCTCCACGTCGACTTCTACGGCCGCGACGTGCCGGACCGAGTGAAGACCACGCCGCACCTGCGTGCACGGGCGAACAGGATATTCGTGGTCTGCGGCGTCGCTGCCGCTACTTTGCTTCTTGCTCCACTTGTATGGATCTTCACCGACTTCCAACGCGACAGAACAACGTGGGAGTTGACCGGGCTGGCAGCCTATGTGTTCGTCGCTGTGGTGATCGGTGGCTATCCGTTTGCTGTGAGTGCTACGCAGTGGCGTGCTTAGGTGCCCTGGGTGGCGCTTTTCCGCACCACTGCCGAAGGCACTGGGCCGTCGTAGCGGGCGATCGGGCGAATGATCTTGCTGTCATGTGACTGCTCGACGATGTTGGCACACCACCCGACCATCCGACTGCAGGCGAAGGTGGGCGTGAACATCGACCGAGGAATTCCGCAGAGCTCCATCACGACACCGGCGTAGTACTCCACGTTGGCGTACAGCTTTCGATCCGGTTTCAGATCGGCGAGCGCAGCGGTGATGACCTTCTCGACCTGAACAGCCTTGTCGATGAGCTCCCCGCCCAACTCCTGCGCAGTTTCGCGCAGCATCACCGATCGGGGATCGTCGGTTCGGTACACCGGGTGCCCGAAGCCCATGATGCGTTCGCCTGCAGAGATTTTCGCTCGCGCCCAGGCGTCCGCGGAATTGACGTCGGCGATCTCGTCCAGCCCGTCGAGAGCGCGATCCGGGGCACCTCCGTGCAACGGACCAGCGAAGGCACCGATGGCAGCACACACTGCGGATGCGATGTCCGAACCTGTCGACGCCACAACTCGCGCAGTGAACGTCGACGCGTTGAACCCGTGATCGATCGTGGCGGTGAGGTATCGGTCGACCGCTCGGGCATGGGAGGCGTCGGGCACCTGTCCGGTGATCATGAACAACCAGTTCTGCGCGGTGGTCAGATCCTCGCGCGGTTCCACGGGTTCTTTGCCGGTCCGAATCCTGTGTACGGCAGCCAGAATGGTCGGCGTCATCGCGCACAGACGTAGCGCGGTCACACGCTTGTCCGATTCCGACGACTCGTAGAGGGGTAGTGCGCCTGCCAGCCCCGACAACACCGTCCGTAGCGCAAAGAGGGGTTGCTCGGGACCCGATTGCGCCACCGTTCTCACCGCAGCTGCCACGGCCTCCGGCAATATTCGCAGCGGTGCCACTGTACTCAGGAATTCGGCGCGCTCGAAATCGTCCGGCAGCCGACCTTCGACCATGAGGAACCACGCGTCCTCGAAGGTCAGGTGTAGCGCGATGTCGATCGCCGAGTACTGGCGGTAGTGATAGAAACCTTCGTCGCCGCGAACATCTCCGATGGATGTGGTGGTGACAACGACGTTGTGGAGCCCCCGTGGGGCATCGAGAACGGTCATGGCTGCACTCCTTTGCGCTGGTCAACCCCTACGATCCGCGCTAACGTTGATTATTGTCAATGTTGATCGAATCAATGT
Source organism: Rhodococcus sp. EPR-147 (assembly GCF_001647185.1). Lineage (NCBI taxonomy): Bacteria > Bacillati > Actinomycetota > Actinomycetes > Mycobacteriales > Nocardiaceae > Rhodococcus > Rhodococcus sp. EPR-147. Next base: position 9,401 of record NZ_LVCU01000561.1, on the reverse strand, counting down.
GAAAGGCGGACATGACGCACGCCGACGGTCGGAACATGCTCACCACCGCGCAGGCTGCCGCACGGCTGGGGGTCAAGCCGGAAACGGTGTACGCGTACGTCAGCCGCGGTCTGCTGACCAGCACTCGACTGACCGGCGTGCGGGGGAGTGTGTTCGACGTCGACGAGGTGGAATCTCTCGCCGGACGCGACACCGCTCGGCGTACCGATATCGGTGCCGTGGAACGAATTCGAACTCGGATCACGCTGATCGACGACGGGCATCTGTACTACCGGGGGCGTGATGCGGTGGAGCTCAGCTCGCGTGCGTTCGAGTCGGTTGCACACTTCGTCTGGACGGGTGAATTGCTGGACGAAGTCCACTTCCACGCGGACTCCGTTGTGGTGCAACGATGCAGAGAAGCGACAAGGCTGGTGTCGCCGGATTGCCGGTCCATCGATCGGATCCGCATCGCCGTCGACATCGCGTCCACCTACCGACCGATGCGATTCGACACCGGGTCCACATCCGTTGTTCGCGAGGCAGGGCAGCTGCTGGCGACGGTCGCAGCAGCACTCGGTGGTGGTTCCTCGGAGCTTTCGGTTGTCGAATCGGTCTGGGCGGCAATCAAGTCCGACTCCTCGAATCCGAACGGTCTGGCGGTGCTGCAGGCCGCGCTCGTCCTGATGGCAGACCACGGTCTTGCTGCGTCGACGCTCGGAGTTCGGGTGGCAGCGAGCACCCGAGCCAATCTGTATTCGGCAGTCTCGGCGGGTCTGGGATGCATCGACGGCCCGCTGCACGGCTCCGCTGCCGATCCCGTGTATCGGTTCCTGACGATGGCGATCGACGATCCGATAGGCGCTCTCGCAACACAATTGAGGTCCGGTGAGCGGGTGCCCGGCTTCGGGCACGTCATCTACACCGACCGAGACCCGCGTGCCGAGGAACTACTGCGACTGCTTCGGGACCCGGCTCACGGTGCGGACGCCGTAGTGATCGCTGCAGCGGACACGATAATCGAGGAGGTGAGTAGCAGATTCGATACCTTTCCGAACTCGGATTTCGCTCTCGCCACGTTCACCCTCGCCTACGGGCTCGAGTCCGACACACCGGAGATGCTGTTCGCACTCGCCCGCATTGTCGGGTGGACGGCACACGCCATCGAAGAATACGACGAAGCGCCCCTTCGCTTTCGGGTTCCAGGCATCTACACGGGGACTCGACCGGGAACCTACTGAGGCGTCGGGCAGTCCAGTAATGCGAACGCAGCAAGCAGTTGGCGACGCGCGGCAGCGATCTCGGCTGTGTTGTCGGCCAGGTGATGCAGCAGAGCGCGCTGAAAGATGCCATCGAGGAGGATGTAGGCCGAGGCGTTGTCGAGTGCGGGAGTGGAGCCGCGAAGTTCGCAGTAACGAGCGACCACGCGCCAGATCATGTCCTCGCGACGCGCCTCGATCTCGAGCACGTCGTTGCGGAACGAGCCGTCGAACAGGGCTTGATTGCGCAGGTCGTACCAGAGTCGATGGATGCCGGCGTCCTCGGCCAGAGTGGCGAAGTACTTCTCCTCGAAGTCCGCGTACAAGCCGGTGGCGTCGACGGCGTTGGCCACCACCTCGTCGTAGCGAGTGACACACATGGCCTCGTACTGGCGAACGGCGTGCGTGATGAGGTCGAGTTTGTCGGTGAAGTAGTAGTGCAGCACGCCGTGTGAGTACTCGGAATTCTGCGCGATCTCCCGCAGTGACGTGCGCGCGTAACCCAATTCGGCCAGTGTGTGCAGCGTCGCCTCGGCCAGTTCGGTGCGCTTGGCCTCGAACTTGTTGCGGGCTCGCTCTTCGATACGCGCGCGAGGATCAACGGTCTGGGTCATGTGCCGGGTCCTTTCCGCGCGTGGTCGTCGACCCAGTGTATGCCCGACGGCCGATCGGGGGATATCGGCGGCGGCAAGATATTGGTCGCTGAAAAAGGTGTGGTCGGCACCCCGCTGCTCGGATCCTATTGCGCTACAAAGGCTGCAGTCATCCAGGTCACCCGCGTCGCCACATTCGAAATGCGAGCATCGGGAGTGCGGGTGAATGCGGTGTGCCCCGGATTTGCCGACACTGCGATGGTCGACCGACTGGTCCCGGACTTCGAAGCCGCGACCCAGATTCCGTTCGGTGACCTGGTCGCCGCGAAGCAGGGACGACTGGGAACGCCAGAGGACATCGCGGAAGTGACGTTGTTCCTCGCCTCCGACCGGGCGTCGTGGATCACCGGAAGCCACTACATCCTGGACGGAGGACTGTCGGCGTCGCTCGTCTAGGTTCGGGAGCTCCCCGTCACCCGAGGGCGACGGGGAGCAACCCTCGGGGCGTCTCGGATGCGATGTCGGTCAGCGCTTCCTGCAGGTCGGGGTATCGGAACTCGAAACCGCTGCCTGTCAACACCTGTGGATCCACCCAACGGCTTTTCAAGACCAATTCTGCCTCCGTGCGAATCACCCGTGCCCCGAACTGAAGCAGCCATGCCGGTGTCGGCAACCCGCGGTTTCGGCCCAGAGTGCTCCTCACCTTCTGCATCAGCTCCTCGTTGGTCACCGGGAACGGCGTGGCTAAGTTCACCGGGCCGGAGATGCCTGTGTTGTCGTAGAGGTGATCGAGGATGCGTCCGACATCGGCGACGTGCACCCAACTGAACATCTGGCCGCCGTCGCCCATCGTGCCGCCGAGTCCGACTCGGGCCAGGTCGATGATCGGGTTGATCGCACCGCCGCCTGCACCCAGCACTATCGACATACGCAGCGCCACTTTGCGAATGGCCACATCGGCGTCGAACAGCTCACGCTCCCAGGCGCGGGCGACCTCGACGGAGAATCCCGACCCGATGTCGCCGGATTGTTCGTCCATCGGCCTGTTGCGCGAATCGCGATAAATGGTGCCCGTACTGGCGTTGACCCACAACTCGGGTGGGTTCTGGACCTGAGCCAAGGCACGCCCGAGTTGGGCCGTCGTCTGGATGCGCGATGACATGATCTCGTCCGCGTTCGCCTTGTTGTAGCGACAGCTCACCGAGCGGCCTGCGAGGTTGACGACCAGATCGGAACCGTCGAGCACGTCGACGAGGCCGCGATGGTCGGACCATGTGGCATCACTGGATGTTCCGCGCCCGACGGTTCTGACGCGAATGCCGCGATCTTCGTAGGAGCGATGCAGGTACCGGCCGATGTAGCCGGAGGCACCGCACACGACGACAGTCGATGGTGAATCAGTCACTGGTCCAACCCTTCTTTAGAGGTCATTCGTTTCAACAGGCCGGCCACGTCGGTGACCAACCCCCGCGCCACCGGGAGACGAGCGAGGCGTACGGCTTTGGCCACCACCGGTACGAGCCCGTCGACCAGGATGCGGGTGCGTGCCTGGTTGTCCGAGGAGTCGGTGACCCAATGGAGGGTGACACCCATGTAGATCATCCAGAGCAGCTGCGGAAGAACGTCTTTCAGAGAACCGGGAACCTTCTGTTTCGACGTCTCCAAGGTGGTTCGCATGAGGTCGATGGCCATGGACCTGGCGTCGGACGATTCTTCCGAGAACGGACTGGAACTGGACCGGGTGGGCAACGCCAACTGTAGGAACGATCCACCGAAGGCGTGATACGGCTCCATCACGTCCAGGCCGGAATGCAAGACGGCAGCAAGGCTTTCGGACAGTGATCCGCCGTCGACGAGGACGCGGAGTGCACGCTCGCGGTGATCGCGCTGGATCACCGTGTACAACTCGTTGACGAGTTCGTCCTTGCCGGCGAAGTAGTAGTAGGCATTCCCGAGCGAGACGCCCGCTTCGTCGGCGATGCGACGCATCGTGGTCGCCTGGAACCCTTCCTCACGAAAGAGGCGTAGAGCTACCTCGACCACCTTGTCGCGAGTCTCGGACGTGCGAGCCATCGATTCACCTCAATTCTGAACGTGTTCAAATTCGAACTTAGACCTGTTTTTGAACACGTTCAAGATCGGATGGTGGATGCCAGGGAGGGCTCTGCCCGATTTTCAGCGGTGACCACGGTGTTCGATCCCGGTTCGACGGAGGATCTGGCCCCGATCGAGGAGAATTCCTTCCATGCTGCCGCCGGAAAGGACCTACGCCGAATTTCCCTCGCCCGTCGACGGGATTCGGTGCACCTGGGAGCGGCGGTCGCAGGCGGGGGACCGGCCGTTGATCGTTCCCGACGGATGTGTGGATCTGATCTGGTTCTCCGATGGACGACTCGAGGCGGCGGGCCCGGATACCGCAGCCCGACAAGCCGTCACCCTCGGTCCGCTGGAGATGGTCGGTGTGCGTCTCGCTCCGTCCGCAGCTCGAAGGGTCAGTGCGATTCCAGTCGGTGAATTGTGTGATCAGCAACCGCATGTCGCAGCGCTGGGAGCGTCCTGGTTGGAGGCTGCCCATGTCCTTACGGGTCACGATCCGAACGGTGCGATGCCAGCGCGGCGAAAGATGCTCGCCGACCTCACCGTTCGGGCCATGAGGCCTGCGGAGGACGGGCTGGTCCTGGCCGCTGTGCAGGTGCTCGAGGCGTCGCCGGGTATCAAAGTCGGTGATCTCGCCGTCGGCTTGGGAGTCGGTGTTCGGCAGCTGCATCGGAGGTTTGTCGACGAGGTCGGCTACGGCCCGAAAACCCTCGCCCGGGTCATTCGCGTCGGGCGGCTCGTCGACGTTGCTGCCACCGTTCCCGACCTGGCGTCGCTCTCGTCTGCCGCAGGCTTTGCGAGTCAGGCGCACATGTGTGACGAGGTACGTGCACTCACCACGTTGACACCGGTCCGATTTCTGGAAGAACGTCGCGGCCCGTCTTACGTAGGGTCGCTGCTATGAACCGAGAACCCTTCGTGGCAAGTAGACATGTGGCTCGAGTTATCAGGCGTACACCCGACGAGGTGTACGAGTTCGCCGCGAATCCTGCGAACTTGCCCAAATGGGCGGCAGGACTGGCGCACAGCCCGGTGACCATCGACGGTGATCGGCTTCTCGTAGATTCGCCGATGGGACAGGTGACAGTACGCTTCGTGTCGCACAACGACCTCGGCGTCCTCGATCATGACGTGACACTGCCGTCGGGGACCGTCGTGAACAACCCCGTAAGAGTGCTGAGTCATCCAAATGGGGCGGAAATTCTGTTCACGGTCCGACAAATCGAACTGAGCGACGACGAATTCGAGCGCGATCTCGGCATGGTCGCCGACGACTTGAAAAGACTCGCAGAGCTACTGGAAGGTCAGTGACCTCGTGCGTCCATCAACAGGGATGTACGCGTCCAATCGGGCCTCGACGAAGTCCGACGTCAGGTCGATCCGCCCGGCTTCGCGCCACGGACGGCCGCGCGCGTCGTCCTAGACGACTCCGAGGACAACACCCGCTACTGTCGCTCCCGTGAGGTGGTAGCTCGCGGTGACAGCTCCGAACACGAATGGTTGTGGAGTGTGGGGCGTCAGCGCGTTGGTCAATGATGCTGCAGCGGAGGCCAACCCGACACCCAGTCCAACGAGCACCCCGGATACCACGGCATCCGCGTTGATGGCGTCGAGAACGAGAGCGATCACGATGGTTGTCGCCGCCGAGCAGCAGAGCGGAACCACGTAGTAGGACAACGGGAATCGGCCTCCTGTCTGCGCCCGATCACGCCCGATCGAGCGATCCCATGTGCGCCCGAACAAGGGGCCGAACCACAGCGCGCCGAGTGCGTAGTACACAACCGCTGCCCCGGCTACTCCCAACCAGTTCACGACACTCCCCTTCGGCCCGGTTGAGTCACTCGGTCGACATCGGTCCAAGAAGTGGCGGTCATAGCGTGATCGTCTCGAGACCCGAGGCTCGGTGTATTGCAGAATTGCGACATGGAAGAAAGGCAGGTCGCGTCCAAGCCCATCGACGTTCACGAACGCTCCGGCGTGATGGCTCCTGCGCTTCTCCGTCGCTTCGACGCAACCTGGCACGAACCGGCTGCAGAGGTTCGAGATGTTGTCGACGCGTACTGGAGCGTGCGATGGGAATTGTCTGCGGACGAAACCGTCGAACAGCGAGTCCTCGAATTTCCGGCAGTCACGGTCAGTATCGAGACCGGTGCAGTGCCTGCGCCGTTCATGATCACCAATGTTCAACGCAGGGCGTGGTCCCGGACGATAGAAGGTCAAGGCTTCGTGTTCGCCATCCGGCTGCGTCCAGCTGGACTGGCTGTGGTATCCAACCTCGATCCCAAGAGACTTATTGCGGAGCAACCGATCACCGAAGAGACCGACCAACTTCTCTTCGGCATGCTCGGTAGCATTTCCGGGCAGGATTCGGCTGCCGACCATGCTGTACGGGCAGATTCAGTGATCACTGAGATGCTGGGGAAACGACCGGCGGCTGCCGAACATCTTCTCGCGAACGCCGCTGTCGATGCTTTGGCGCAGAGCATCGGCAGAAAACCCGGGCAATCGGTGGCAGGAATGCTCGGGGTCAGTGAACGTGCCGTGCAGAGGGCGCTGCGATCGTCACTCGGGATGGGCCCCAAAGCAGTCGCCCGACGGGTTCGACTACAAGAAGTGGTGCAACGTTTGTCGCTCCCCGCAGCCGATGCTGCCCGTATTGCTGCCGACCTGGGCTACGTCGATCAAGCTCACATGATCAACGACTTTCGCGGCGTCGCCGGAATTACGCCGGGAGCGTACCTTCGTGAACTCGCTGCACTCGGCCGCGCCTGAATGAGGGTGGCGAGAGCCTCTGCAAACTCAGCGTACTTCTTGGGAAGTCGGCCCAGCCTGCGTAGCGGAGTACTCGCTGCACTGCGCGCATCGGGTGAGCAGATCGTGTGTGCACGCGACGACGTGCGCGAGAAAGCGCTCGGCACTGGCGAGTCGAGCTTGCTGCCGTCGGACTCGGGCCAGATGGTCTGCGATGACTTCGGTTCGTTCGGGCTCGTCTCGATGAAGTATCAGGCGAATGTCGGCCAAGCTGATTCCCACGTCCTGACAGGCCCTCAGCACCCGCAGTCGACGCAGGTGTTCCTCGCTGTAATCGCGGTGACCAGACGGGAGACGTTCGGGCACAACCACACCGACGTCCTCCCAATGTCTGAGGACGTGAGTCGGAACGTCGAGTTCGCGCGCAGCCTCTCCGATCCTCACTCGCCGATGGTCTCACATTGACTTCAGGTCGACCTGAACTATTACGTTCGTTCCCATGACGATCGACAGATTCGATCTACCAGAGCCGATCTTCGTGTCCGTGGGCGGCGATAGGGTGGCGACTTACGAGCTGGCTCCCGAGGTGGACGTGCCCTCAGTGGACGTTGTGTTCTGCCATGGAACTCCCTGGTCAGCTCAGGTGTGGGCGCAGGCCGCGCGCCACCTCAGCGCTGGCCATCGTGTCTACCTGTGGGACATGCCCGGATACGGCCGGTCTGCACAGGGATCCGATGTCCGGACCGACCTGCCCACCCAGATGCTGCGCTTCGCGCTGTTGCTCGACCACTGGAGGTTGAAGAGCCCCTTCGTCGTCGCTCACGACATCGGCGGTGCAGTCGCCCTGGGAGTCCATTTACTTCACGGCTGCGATTTCGGCGGGCTTTATCTGTGGGACGTGGTGACCCTCGACCCCTGGGGATCCGAGTTCTTCAGACTCGTCGCGGACAACGCCGAGGTCTTTGCCGCGTTGCCTGCACACCTGCACTCGGCGCTGGTTACCGAATACATCGCGGGAGCGGCACATCAACGACTGGACGCAGACATCGTGGCAATGTTGACCGAACCCTGGATATCCGACGAGGGTCAGCCCGCGTTCTACCGACAGATCGCCGAACTGAGTCCCGAACACACGCGGCCCATCGTCGATGCCCTTCCCCGAGTCCGCTGCAACACCTCGATCGGATGGGGTGAACAGGACCCCTGGATTCCCGTCGAACAGGCGTTTCGACTGCGGCAATTGCTGCCGGGGGAATCGTCTGTGATCACTGTTCCTGGTGTGGGTCATCTGACTCCGCTCGAAGCACCGTCGGTCACCGCTGAAGCGTTGGATGCGTGGCTAGGAATGCTTGTCCGAGAACTTCCGAGAAGCCCACGATCGTGCAGCTGACTCGCTGACATCGTTCGTCGAGCCGTTCGAGGTGCGTCTCGTGGATACTGAGTTCCGTGGTGCTGAGACGAATGTGAACGTCCCGCATCGGAGGCCGAGGGGCCCAGTGGCTTCGTGAGCTGAACGAGCGACATCCATGGAGTCGCAACGATTGCTATCGGGTGCAAAGATGCGACACCGCATAGGGTTTCGACACACAATCGGGTAGACGAAGCCTGGCGTCGAGTAGAGCCGTCATGTCTCTCCTACGCGCAGAAGGCGAAAGCCTCTGCAGTGGCGCGTGAATCCGACGGCGGCACCGACAACGGCACCGATTATGGGTTGCACTTTTGTCCACCACTCGAGGAAGAGGCCGACTCGGACCTGCAAGGTGATATCAGCGGTAGTCGCGTAGGCCCGGCTCATTTGGCCGGGTTCTACGTACAGGGTTCCGGCCCATCCCGACACGGACGCGAGCAGACCCACCGTGAGCCCTAGTGCGGCGAAGGCAAGAACAACTGAGCGCATGGGGGCACAATATCGGTGCTGGGCAGAAACAGGTGTCGCGAACGACAAGGAAAGGACGCGCCTCGAATGTGGGACTTACACAGTCCGGGCGTGCTGCAGTTGCCGTCGGGCAGTCTCGTTCGTGGACGTGCCTTGCGTGTTCCGACACCTGACGGTCCGTTGCCGGACTTCGGGATCTACCTGCAGGGCAAGGATCCGGGCGAGTTCGAGTGGGACAGTCGATGGGTTCGTTGGCCCGACTTCCGGCTGCCGTCCGACTCGAAAGAGCTCGAGGTCGGACTACGAGAAGTATTGCGCCGCTGTGCAACCCAGAGAGTCGAGATCGCGTGTACCGGCGGTGAGGGGCGAACGGGCACCGCACTGGCCTGCCTGGTTGCGCTGGATGGTATGCCGGGAAGTGCTGCAATCGACTATGTCCGGAGCAATTACTCGCACCGCGCTATCGAAACGCCCTGGCAGAGACGCTATGCGAGGACATTCGTGAAACCGAGCTCTCTGCTCTGAGCAGAATCTGCGACCCATCACGGACAGGGGGCCTAGGCTGCGATCATGGGCCAGGTCATACGAATCGATGAGCGTCGAGCAGCGCGCGGTGGAACCCCTGTGGCGTGAGGTGGTCGGCAGACGACTACGCGAGCGCAGACACGCCCGCGGAGACACCCTCGCCGACACCGCCGCACGCGCAGGTATTGCGCCGCAATACTTGTCGGAGCTCGAACGCGGCCGCAAGGATCCGTCGAGCGAAATCCTCGCGGCCGTCGTCGGCGCATTGGGCACATCGATGGCCGAAATCTCACGCCTCGCGCATCACGACCTCTCGCGCGG
>NZ_LVCU01000560.1:0-12312 GCF_001647185.1 Rhodococcus sp. EPR-147 | reverse complement strand
CGTCCCGGTGCGCCGGCAGCGAGTAGTACTGCACCTGCTGCCACAGCTTGACCCACACATGTTGTGGCAATGGGTGATCCGATGAATTGCATCGTGTCGTAGATTGCGAGCATGGCAGCGGTGTCGCCGCCCTCGCAGTTGATGTACATCGAAATTTCCTGGTCGGGGGAGTCGGCCTCCAGATGCAGCAGCTGCGCGATCATCGCATTCGCGACCCCTGCGTCGATACCGGTACCGAGATAGACGATGCGCTCACTGAGCAGATGCGAATAGACGTCGACGACGCGTTCTCCGCGCGAATCTCGGGTGATGACATTGGGAATCGTGTACGTGCTCATCGGGCCAACTCCATTCCGAACGATGCCCGTCGCGCAGGCATGACCTGATCGAACGAGTCCACGATCGCGTCGACGAACCCGTACTGGAGGGCTGCTTCCGCGGTGAACCAACGGTCGTGCAGAGAGTCGTCGAAGATCTGCTCGCGTGTTTGTCCGGTGTCGTCGGCAATGAGCCCGAGCACGGTATCTCGGGTATGACGCAGATCGTTGGCCTGTACTTCCACTTCGACTGCCGACCCACCGATGCCGGCGGATCCCTGATGCATCAGTATTCGCGAATGCGGCAGGGCATATCGCTTGCCGCGAGTACCGGAGGACCGCAGGAATTGACCCGCGCTGCAAGCCAACCCGAGTGCAAGCGTCGACACGTCGCACGGCACCAGCCGCATCACATCGCGGATCGCGAGCATCGCGGGAACCGATCCGCCGGGGGAGTGAATCCACAGAGCGATGTCGGCCGAGGAGTTGTCGGCGGCCAATGTCAACAAATGGGTGGTGAGGACCGTGCCGTTGTCGTCGTCGAGGGGGCCGTCGAGCACCAGGACTCGATGACGAAGGAGTTGGTTGCGGAGTTCGGGTGGGAACATTCGTGGCGTTTCGCTCATGGTTCGAGTGTGAGTCCCAATTCGATTGCATGCCAATAGTTCTGCTGTAGGCAGCGGGTCTGCTCACAGCTTCGCGGGTGCCAGATGGACAATGGAGAGATGACTGCACTCGAGTTCTCCGAATCCGTCGTCGTCGCTGCGTCTGTCGACGACGTGTACGCCGTTGTCTCCGACATCACCCGAACAGGCGAATGGAGCCCGATCTGCCAGGAGTGCTGGTGGAACGAGGCCGACGGCGGTGGCGTCGGATCGACCTTCACCGGCCGCAATGTGGTGCCCGGTCGCACGTGGGAGACCGTGTCGACGGCCGCCGTAGCCGACCCGGGTCGCGAGTTCGCCTGGGTGGTGGGCGACAACTTCGTTCGCTGGGGCTACACCCTCGAAACGGTCGATGGCGGAACACGACTGACCGAGAACTGGAACTTCCTGCCCGACGGCATCGCCTTCTTCCACAGCAAGTTCGGCGACGACGCGCAGAAGGAAATCGACACTCGTAGCCAGGCGGCCCTCGACGGCATCCCTCGCACCCTGGCTGCAATCAAGCGAATCGTGGAAGCCGAAGCCTGATTACTGTCGGCCAGGTGCGCTGACTGTCCACTGTTCAAGGCCGATGACGGAATCCCGCGTCTCGGCGCGAATTGTGGACACTGAGCGCACCTGTGACCGATAGCCTGTCCGCATGGCAGCGACGGTTCTGCGGATGTCCACGGTTCTCGAATCACGAGGCCCGGCAGCGGCCATTGTGCTCACTGACGAGCAGGTCGCGTCCCTCGGTTCCACCAAAACGCCGCCAGTTCGGTTCACGATCGGTGGTCAGACGGTGCGTGGGCGCATCGGCCGAATGGGTGGCGAGAATTTGCTCGGACTCAACAAGAGCGTTCGCGCCACACTCGGAGTCGAGGCCGGAGACACCGTCGACGTGACGATCGAGTTGGACGACCAGCCGCAGGTGATCGAGGTTCCGGCGGCGCTGGCGACAGCCTTGGACGCGGATCCGGCTGTCCGAGCAGCGTTCGATGCGCTGGCACCGTCGACGCGAAAGGAACACGCAAGGTCTGTCGCCGACGCGAAACGGGACGACACTCGCGAGTGGCGTATCACGGCAATCGTCCAGTCCCTGCGGCCCTGAGTGCTGCCGGCCCTGTGACGTTGCAAAAGCGTGCGCATTCGTCAGGTGCGCGCGATCCCGCTAGCGACCAGGTGACCAATTTGCGAGCGTCTCGCGAACGCGCGCGCGTTTGCGATGGCCGTCGGGGCTCACACCACCGCAGCAGGTGTGCTGGAAGCGATGGCCGGCGTCGGGGTGTTCTCCGACGACAGGCGAGTGAGGATCTTGATCGCCGAGGTGATGTCGGACAGTGAACGGGTGAACGGAATGCGCTGTCGATCGTCGAAGGCGTACCCCGTTCCGAATCTCAGTCCGGGTGCCAGCAGCAGTCCCTGCGACTGGGCGTCGGCGACGAGATGGCTGGATCGAATGCCGTCGGGTAGGGAACACCACAGTGCCAGGCCGCCGTCGGGAACTCGAAAGTGCCAGCCCGGCAGATGATCACGCATCAATGTGACGGTGTGATCGCGGGCCGTCCTCGACGCCTCCGCACGGACTCGTCGCACCTCGTCGTACTTACCCAACAACTCGATTGCCGCCAGTTGATCGATGATCGAGACCGAAAGTTGGCGTCGCGCATAGGTTGCGGCGACCCGCGCCAACAGACCGGCTTCGGCGCGAACCCACCCGACTCGCAGCCCGCCCCACACCGTCTTGCTCGTGGACCCGATGATCACGGTCGCCACGTCCGGAGTGGCGGCTCCGAAGGGCTCGATATCCGGTGAACCGTCGAGAGACAGATCGGCTGCAACCTCGTCGACGATGGTCAGTACGCCGTGGCGGTGCATGGTGGCGGACAGCTGTCGGCGTGTGCTCAGGGGGAGTCGGGCACCCGACGGATTGGAGAAGTCGGGCATGAAATACGCCAACGTCGGTGCACTCTGCCGCGCGGACCTGTCGGCGGCAGCCACGAACTGGTCGGTGTTGTCCGGATCGATGGGCACCGGGATGCAACGACCGCCGAGGGAGTGGACGAGTTCGACGACACCCGGATACGTCGGGTGCTCCACCAATACGCGGTCCCCGGGCTCGGTGAACGTCGCCAACACAGCGTGGATGGCGTCGGTGGCACCGGAGGTGACGAGGATGTTGTCGGCGGTGGTCGGCACTCCGCGCCCTCGGTAGTACGCGGCGATGGACTCTCGGAGCTCGAACAGACCGGACGGAGCGTACCCGCCCAAGGTGAAACGATCTCGAATCTTCTCTGCCGCAACACCGTACGCGTCGGACAACAGCGGCGATGCCGACGGGGAGGCGTTGACGAATTCCAGATTCGCAGTCTCTCGGTCGCCGGCCAGTGAACCCCACGACGGCATCGAACCCGTCGGCGACACGTAGGTACCCGAGCCTCGCTGGGCGCTGATCCACCCACCCTCGCGCAGGTGCCGGTATGCCGATGCGACCGTCACCCGACTGACGTCCAAGCTGATCGACAACGCCCGCTCGGCAGGCAAACGCGTCTGGGCCGACACCTCACCGTTCTCGATCAACCGCCGCAACTCGTCGGCGATCTCGAGGTAGAGCGGACCACCGGATCGGTTCCGCAACGTTGCTGGGTCGATCCGTGCGGCCAGATCCCGGGCCGTGATGGCGGAGGCGTCGAACGAGTCCATGCATGCCACTCTCGCACACTGGACTGCATTATTCGGAGTAAAAGCAGTCCATTGTGGTCACATGATCGCAATTGGAGCCGTATTGGTCCTGTCCATGGTGGGTGCAGGGTGGACTGTGGTCGCTCTGCACGAGGGCGGAAGAAGCGGGCCTGCCGGGCCGCCGCGGAGTCGTGTTCAGTCCGACTGACGCTCGTTCCGGCTCAGCGAGTCGGTGCAGAGCCTCTGGCGATGCAGCGAAACCCGATGTGGGACATGCCGGAGTCGACGGGTTGCGCTTGTCGAGCAGCGGGACGATAACGGCGGCAATAGTTCTCGGCGCACAGATGGGACCCGCCCTTGATGACCCGACGCGAGATGGTCCCGGCGGGATCGTGGCTGCCCGCGGCCGACGCGACCCGCGGATCGATCGCGGGTCCGCAGCAGGCGTGGGTGGCGGTTTCGCTGTGATCGGTGCGGTAGAAATCCGCCGTCCACTCCCACACGTTTCCGGTGACGTCGTACAAGCCGTAGCCGTTGGGTGGATACGAGCGCACGGCCGTGGTCCTACGATCGGCGACCGGTTTGAGGTTCTGCCAGGGAAACTCCCCGATCCAGTAGTTGGCCAACTGGGTACCCATCGGTGCCAGTTGGTCTCCCCACGCGTAGGCCGCGCCGTTCAACCCGCCGCGAGCCGCCCGTTCCCACTCGGCCTCGGTGGGTAGTTCCTTGCCCGCCCACTGGGCGTAAGCGTTCACGTCCTCCCAGCTCACATGCGTGACCGGATGCAATTCGCGTCCATCGATACCGGACCCCGGGCCCTCCGGATGCGCCCAGTTCGCGCCCGGAATCAGCCGCCACCAGCCCTGCCAATTCGTCAGATCCACCGGGCCCTGCGTCGGGGTGAACACCAGAGAACTCGGCACCAGACGCGTTGGATCCGCATCCGGATAGTCCGCCGGATCCATCGGCCGCTCGGCCACCGTCACGTACCCGGTGGCTTTGACGAACCGACTGAACTGCGTGACGGTCACCGGCGTCTCATCCGCCCAGAACCCCTCGACACTCACCTCGTGAACGGGCGCTTCCTCGGGATAGTCGGGCCAATCCGATCCCATCCGAAACCGGCCGCCGGGCACCCACTGCATACGAGGGAATGGTGGGGCAGTCATGGCGGTGATCGTACACATCGATGGGGAATGCCATTGCGCCATCACGGAATTGAACGGCGTCGGTCGACCTTCGCCTCGTCTGTGCACCCCCTGAGTCCTCGCAAACGCGTGCGCGTTCGCTGAACGCGAGTGGTTTCGCGTCACGAATTTGCGCGCGTATGACGAATGCGCGCGCGTTTGCGGGATCGGGAGCCGGCCAGCGAGATCGGGGCGCGCCCGCGACACCCCAGCTCGCAGCCGCAGTACTCGCCAGTAGCGAAACGTGATGCTTGCCACTTCTCAAACCCGCTGTTATCTTGGAAACACATTCCATCAGATGGAATCGTTCATGGAATTCAGAGGAGTGGACAGTGGCATCTCGTTCCAACGAAGTACCCGTCGCAATCTCGGGTGCGGGGCCGGTGGGTATGGCGTTGGCCATCGATCTCGCCCTTCGCGGTATCCCGAGCGTGCTGTTCGAGAAGCGTTCGGAGGAGGAACGAATCGTCGCACGCGCCAACATGACCAACGTTCGCTCCATGGAGCACTTCCGACGCTGGGGCATCGCAGATGCATTGCGCGACAACGATCCTGTGAGCCCGTTGGTCTATCGTGACGTGGCCTTCGTGACCCGTCTGACCGGCCACGAGGTCTTGAGATTCCCTCGCGCATACGAGTGGTCGGAGCGGCTGCCCATCGCATCCGAGGTTGCGGAATGGGCCCCGAACGAGGCGATCGAGAGGACGCTGCGGGACCGCGTGAAGTCCCTTCCGCTGATCGATCTCCGCTTCGAGAACGAGGTGAAGAAATTCGAGCAGGACGACCACGGGGTGACCGTCACCGTCGCCACCCCGGACGGTGAACAGACACTGCTGGCGCAGTACATGGTGGTCTCCGAGGGCAGTCGCAGCCGACTCCGTCGTGACGGCCTCAACGTCCGAATGGAGGGTCATCCCAACCTCGCGCGCAGCTTCCTGTGGCACATCAAGGCTCCGGCACTGGCCGAGCACTGGAAGGCCACTCCGATGGCCTCGATGTTGCTGTTCTACAACGAGGACCGCGCCGGCGACAGTCTGGTTCCGCAGTCGGGCACCGATCACTGGGCCTACTTCTGCTCGCCCGTACCCGAGGACGTCGACGGTGACGACTGGGAAGCGTGCCGCGCCATGCTCTTTCGTGCGATCGGTGAAGAGTTCGAGGTCGAACCGCTCGCGGGCGGCACTTTCATCACCCACTCGATCCAGGCACCGCGCTTCGACTTCGGCCGCGTACTGCTGGCCGGCGACTCGGCCCACATGGTCTCGCCGATGGGCGGATTCGGCATGAACATCGGTATCGGTGATGCTGCCGACCTGGGTTGGAAACTCGCCGCGCTGCTCGACGGTTGGGGCGGCCCACTGATGCTCCCGAGCTACAGCATCGAACGCGGTGAAGCAGCGCGCTTCATTCTCGCCGGTTGCGAGAGCAATCAGGCCGTGGGTTCACGCGAACTGGTGCGCGACGGCATCGAGGACGACGGCCCCGTCGGCGAAGCGATCCGCGCCCAGGTGGCCGAGGATATCCAAATTCAGAAGGCCCGTCAGTTCAAGAGGATGGGCGGCCAGCTCGGCTACCGCTACTCGTCGTCACCCATCATCTACCGCGACGGAACCGACCAGTCCGCACCGTCTTTCGAGGACTACGTACCGTCCTCGTACCCCGGAAATCGCGCACCGCATCACTGGCTCGCGGACGGCTCGTCGCTGTACGACCACCTGGGGAACGGCTTCACGCTCCTCGTTCTCGGCGACGTCGATCATGGCGCTCTCACCGACGCAGCTGCAGAACGCAACGTGCCACTGCAGATCCTCACCGTCGAGGACCCCGACCTCACCGATCTGGGTGAATTGTATTCCGCCAGCGCAACATTGATCCGCTCGGATCACCATGTCGCGTGGCGCGGCGACGCACTACCCGACGATCTCGATCATCTGCTCGATGTCGTCACGGGGTCAGTGTCTTTCGCCTGAACAGCCACACCGAAACCGCAACTCCCAACAACGAAAGGCTCACTCTCATGCCCAAAGTCACCCGTCTAGGCCACGTCGGACTGTTCGTCGCCGACCCCGAGATCATGATGGAGTTCTACTCGACCTTCCTCGGAATGACCGTCACCGACCGCGACGAACGCCGCGTCTTTCTCAGTTCGCGGCCGTCGGAGGAGCACCACGAGATCCTGCTCGCGAAGAACCTCGAGCGCCACACCGATCCGCAGCAGCTCTCGTTCGTCGTCGATTCGCTTGCCGACCTGCGTGCGTTCTATGCCCAGATCGTGGAGCGCAAGTACGACATCGACCACATCAGCAATCACGGCAATGCGCTCGGTTGCTACTTCCGTGACCCCGAGGGAAACCGAGTGGAGGTGTACTGGCACACCGGAATCGAATGGCCGCAGCCGTTCAGCGAGCCCATCGATCTCTCGCTGTCGGAGGAGGAGTTGCGCAGCCGCCTCGACGAGATGGTCGCGGCGTAGGAAACCCGGCCGGGACCGCGGAGGAGAAGAGCGTTGAAAGAAGGAATGATCGCCGAGGTGGTGGCGTTCACCGGCCACAACGGCGACCGCATCGAGGGCTATTCGGCTCGACCGACCGCTGCCGAGCCGGTGGGCAGCGTCGTCGTGCTGCACCACGCACCCGGGCTCGACTTCTGGTGCAAAGAGGTGGTCCGACGGTTCGCCGAGTGCGGATACGCGGCGCTCGCGCCGAATCTCTATCACCGCCGCGGTCCCGGTCACTGGGCCGAGGTCGCTGCGGCGGCCCGGGCCGAGGGATTGGGAAAGGCCATGCCCAACGACCAGGTGATGGGCGACATCGCCGGGGCCACCGACTACGTGAAGTCGCAGCCCGGCTCCAACGGTAAGGCCGGGGTGATCGGATTCTGCTCCGGCGGACGGCAGGCCTTCCTCGCGGCGTGCGACGTACCGGCGTTGGACGCCGCCGTCGACTGCTGGGGTGGAAGCATCGTGCCGCAGGCTCCCGATCCGACGAAGCCGAACGCCCCGTCGCGGGGAGTCATTCATCGGGCTCCGGACATGTCGGCTCCGTTGTTGGGGATCTTCGGCAACGACGACACCAATCCGGATCCGACGCAGGTCGACGACATCGAACGTGAGCTGACCAGGCTCGGCAAGGATTTCGAGTTCCATCGTTACGACGGTGCGGGACATGGGTTCTTCGCTACCGACCATCCGCATTACCAGCAGGCACAGGCGGTGGACGGCTGGAAGAAGGTCTTCGCCTTCTTCGATGTGCACCTGCAGTCCGACGCATCCTGATCGATTTTCAGGCGAGGGTCGAAACGCACAGAAAACCCGAAGGAACTGAGGGTTGTGTGATGGCCCTCACATGGCTAGTCTCGATTCCGTACCTCGGAATCGCATTCCACGAAGGCCACGCGAGTAGTCCACGAGACCGCGTGAGCACCCCGCACGCGCTCTCGAAGGAAGAACCCCAATGTCTCTCACTCCCTCCCGTCCCACCAGGGTCGGGTCGAAGTCCGCGAAGTTGATGGTCATCGCGGCAACCATGTCGGCCGTACTCGCCGGCTGCGCCGCCGAAGCGGCATCACCGACCGGCACTGCCACCGGCGGCTCGACGTCGGTAGCCACGGACCAGACCAACACGTCGGCTGTCACCGACCTGGTCGACTACACCGGAGGAACCGCAGGCGCAGCCGATCAGAGCCTCGAACCCGTCACCATCGGATGGGTCAATCAGCAGGGCGGTGCCCTCGGATTCCCGGCCGCCACCGACGGTGCCGAGGCCGCCGTGAAGTACGTGAACGAGAACCTCGGCGGTATCGACGGACATCCACTGAAGCTCGAGACGTGCTTCGTCGTCGAGAACGAGCAGGACGGCAACAGTTGCGGCCTGCAACTGGTCAACGATCCGGAAGTTCGGACCGTGCTGTTCGGCTCGACCATCACCGGCAATCAGTCGTTCCTGGCGGTCAACAAGGGGCAGAAGCCGATCCTGATGGCCAACTCCATCAGCTCCACCGACGCTCAGAGCGACAACGTCTTCATCTACAACGGCAACCCGTCGTCGATCTTCCGTGGACTGACGACCTACCTGGACACCGTGGTCGGCGCGAAGTCGGTGGCGCTGATCTACCCGCAGAACGCTCAAAGTGCTGACGGCGCAAAGGTTCTGCAGACTGCACTGGACTCGGTCGGTATCGAGGTCAAGGCCGTCGGCTTCGACCCGTCGACCACCAACCTCACCGCCGCCGCAGTGGCCTCGGGGGCATCGGACGCCGACGCCATCGTGCCGCTCGTCTCCACTCCGCCGACCTGCGTGGCCGCGGCCAAGGCCCTCGACACGCTGGCCGTGACGGCCCCCATCATCGGAGCCGGCTCCTTCTGCTTCACCGACCAGGTGGCCCAGGGACTCGGCGGTGACGCACCGAAGTGGCAGCAGATCTCCACCCAGACCAACGTCGCCGACATGAGCCAGCCCGACGTCCAGTCGTACATCGACGCCTCGACGACCGCCGGACTGTCCGAGACGTCCCAGGCCACTCCCGACGCCGCCCTCGCATGGGGGCTGGTCGCCACAGCGACCCGATTCCTCAATGCTGCAGGCGGTTCCGAAGCAACCGCGCCGGCGATCGCCGAACAGGCGAAGTCCTTCACCGGCCCGCTGCTGTTGGGTAGCGCCACCGTCGCCTGTGGCGCGAACACCGCCGAGCCGGGCCTGTGCGGTGCCCAGACTCGAGTCTTCGAATACACCGGCAACGGCTCGTACACCGCGCTCACCGACTGGCTCGAACCATCGGGCTCCTGACACATCGATCTCCGACAGCCCCCACACTCTCGAGAAAGAAGACCATCATGACCGCTGTAGCCAACGACACCGTCGAACATTCCAGCCCCGCGTCGAGTCCGGAAGTCCTCATCGAGCGAGCACGATCGTTCCGTGATCACCTGCTCGCAGAACAGGATTCGACGGACGCTCGCGGCACCTACTCGCCCGAGACGCACGAACTGTTCAAGGAGGCCGGCTTCTACCGCACCTTGCTCCCGCAGCGTTTCGGTGGGCTCGAGTACGACGTCACCTCGTTCGTCAGGATGATCATCGAAATCGCCCGCGGCTGCCCGGGTTCGGGCTGGTGCCTGTGCCTTGCGTCCGGCCACGGACTGCAGATCGGCGGATTGTTCGACGAGAAGGCGCAAGCCGAGGCGATCGGACCCGGCGGGGACTTCGCAGCCCCGATGCGCGGCGTGCCGATGGGCACCGCGACGCTGCAGGACGACGGTCGCTGGAGCGTCGACGGAACCTGGGACTACTGCTCGGGATCGCCCTACTCGACCCACGCCATTCTTGCGGTGCGGCTCGTCGAGGGCGGCGAGAAGACCGGCCAGGGATTGGCTCTCGTTCCGCGCAACGGCTGGATCCTGCAGGACGATTGGAAAGAGCGCGCGTTCGGTATGCGCGGCAGCGGCTCGAACAGCATCACCGTCTCCGGCACCGCGGTGCCGGAGGAGAACGTGGTGCGCGGCAGCCTGCTGCAGTTCCGTGGCGGACTGAAGACTCCCGGTTACGAGCTGCACGGCAATCCGATGTACGCAGGCCATCCCATGGGCTACCTGCAGCTCGAGATCACCTCGGTACTGGTGGGCTGCGCCTGGGCCGCGCTCGACGAGTACGAGCGCATCCTGCGGACCAAGAAGACCATGGGCCCCAACCCACTTCCGCGCTTCACGTCCCCGGATTTCCAGCGCTACTGGGGCGTCGCGGCCGGCAAGATCCGTGCGGCCGAGGACATCCTGGTGAAGATGAGCCAGCACTACTCCGAGCTGTGCGCGTCGTCGGTACAGGACGGCGGCGAGTTCGAGCCCGAGGACCTGATGAACATCAACGCCAGCACCCACCACGCCGTCAACCTCGCCTGGGAAGCCGTCGAGTTGCTGTTCCGTACCTCGGGAACCAGCGAAGGCGGCCGAAACGGCTCACGCATGCAGCGTTACTACCGCGACATGTCCACGGCGCGAACCAATGTGGGCCTGCAGTGGGAGACCTTCGCGCAGATGTTCGCCCAGGAGCACTTCGATCTCTCGCCGGCACCGCTCGCGTGATGGCCGGGCCCTCGATTCGACTCGGGCGGGCGTAGCGCATGGATACCGTCTTCCTGTTCGCTCTGCTCGGGTTGGGTACCGGCGCACTGATCGCGATGATCGCGGTCGGCGTCGTACTCAGCTGGCGCGGTAGCGGAACGATCAACATCGCGGCCGGTGCCGTGGTCATGGTCGCCGGCTACCTCTTCTGGTCCCTGCGCACCGGGTTCTTCGCCCCCGCATTGACCACTCCCGCAGCGATAGTCGTCACGCTGCTCGCGATGGCACTGCTCGCGGTCATGGTCGAGTTCGCAGCCGTCAAGCCGCTCAGATCCGCCTCGCCGCTCGCCAAACTCGTCGCGTCCATCGGAGTACTGCTGCTGCTCCAAGCAGTGGTGCAGCTCGTGTTCGGTACCGCTCCGCTGAACAGCCCCGCCGTGTTGACAGACTCGGTCGTGCAGGTCGGCGGTGTGACAGTGCCGGTGGCACAGCTGATTCTGGCCGCAGTGGTCGTCGTGATCTCGGCGGCGCTTGCCGCGCTTTACCGCTTCACCCGCTTCGGTATCGCGACCCGTGCGGCGTCCGAGAGCGAGCGTTCGGCCGTCCTGGCCGGGTTGTCGCCGTCGTCGATTTCGCTGGCCAACTCCGTACTCGCCTATGTCACGGCCGGCTTCGTGGGCATCCTGGCCGCCTCCATCGTCGGAGTCAGCGCCTCGACGCTGCCGCTGCTGGTGATCCCCGCCCTGGCCGCTGCGCTGTTCGCCGGGTTCAGCTCCATCTGGATCGCCTGCGCAGCGGGACTTCTCATCGGCATGGCCGAGTCATTGCTGTCCTACGCCTCGACCATGGACTGGTTCCCGACGCAGGACGGAATCACTCCACCCGGGTTGCAGCAGCTCACAGAGTTCCTGCTGATCGTCATCGCACTGTGGTGGAAGGGTTCGACACTGCCGCAGCGCGGCGAATTCGTCGGACGCTCGCTCCCGGCGGTACCCCGCCAGGAGCACCTGCTGCGCCGCGTCGGCCCCGTCTTCGTCGTCGGAGCGATCGCACTGCTCGTCCTCCCCTCGGACCTACGTCAGGCCATCACCACCGGCCTGGTCGCGACCGTCCTGTGCCTGTCGTTCATCGTCATCATGGGATACGTCGGGCAGCTGTCGGTGGTGCAACTCGCGCTCGCCGGATTCGCCGCGTTCGCAGTCTCGCGGCTCGGCACCGAATTCGGTCTCGGCTTCCCGGCCGCCCCGATCATCGCCGTTCTCGTGGCGACCGCACTGGGCGTGGGAATCGGAGCCGCGGCCCTGAGAGTGCGCGGAGTGACCCTGGTGGTGGTGACCCTCGCCGCGGCCGTGGCCATCGAACAATTCGTGTTCGCCAACTCCGAATGGGGTGGCGGTCAGACCGGCGCACCCGTGGCCTCACCCACG
>NZ_LVCU01000559.1:0-617 GCF_001647185.1 Rhodococcus sp. EPR-147 | reverse complement strand
GCCACCCTCGCATACATGGGTGTGGTCTACCTCCGCAACAGCGACCTCGGTCGTCAGATGTTGGCCATCCGCTCCAACGAACGTGCCGCAGCCGCAGCCGGAGTCAACGTGCGGACGGTCAAGATCGTCGCCTTCGGCATCACCTCGGCTCTGGCCGGAGTGGCCGGCGTGATGTACGCCTACCAGTTCGGCACCGTCTCGGCGAACAGCTACGGGATCTCCGTCGCGCTGACTCTGGTGGCGAGCGTCTACGTACTCGGCGTGACGCTGCCGCAGGGAGCCGTGCTGGCCGGCTTCGGAGCGATCGGTTCGGTGATACCGCTGATTCTGCAGAAATACGTTCTCCCCGCAGACCACATCTCCCTGTACGTGCAGCTGCTCATCGGCGGCGGTCTGCTGCTCCAACTGCGGTTCTTTCCGGACGGCCTGCTCGTGTCGAGGTCGATCAAGAAGGAACGCAAGATGACCGGTATCGACACCCTCGTGCCGGAACTGCCACGGATGAAGAGCGTGCGAACATGACGACCAACGTTCTCGAAGCCCGCAACATCGAAGTACGGTTCGGCGGCGTGCACGCGCTGCGCGGCGTCGACCTGCAGGTACGCCCGGGCCAGATC
>NZ_LVCU01000558.1:0-538 GCF_001647185.1 Rhodococcus sp. EPR-147 | reverse complement strand
TGGTCGCGACGTCAGCGGCCTGCGTCCCCACGCACGAGTACGACAAGGTCTGTGCCGCACCTGGCAGGCCGTCGAGCTGTTCGACGATCTGACGGTGGCGGAGAACCTCGCCGTCGCCTCACGTCAGCCCACCGTGAGATCGACGATCGCCGGCATGTTCGGCCTCGGCGTCGACGATATCGCCGGTGCGACAAAGACTCTCGCTGACGTGGGAATCGGCCACCTGGCTCGGGCACTGCCCACCGAACTCTCCGAGGGGCAACGCAAACTCGTGGGGATCGCCAGGGCGCTCGCGTCCGAGCCGGCGATTCTGTGCCTCGACGAGCCCGCCGCCGGCCTTGATACCACCGAAAGTTCGTTTCTCGGAAAGCAATTGCGCAGCCTGGGTGATCACGGAACACCGATGTTGCTGATCGACCACGACATCTCGTTCGTGTTCGGAACCTGCGACTACGTCGTCGTACTCGAGTTCGGTCAGGTGATCGCCCAGGGGCTGCCACACGTCGTGCGATCCGACCCCCGTGTGATCTCGGCGTAC
>NZ_LVCU01000557.1:0-4833 GCF_001647185.1 Rhodococcus sp. EPR-147 | reverse complement strand
GGTGGTCGTTCGCGACATCGGCATCGAGGTCGGGACAGGCGAGGTGGTGGCTCTGCTCGGGCCCAACGGCGCAGGCAAGACCACCACTCTCAAGGCAGTCTCGGGGCTCGTGCGTTCGTTCGAGGGCGGGGTGAGCCTGCAGGGGGAGAGCCTCGAGGCACTGTCACCGACCAACCGGGCTCGCCGCGGCATCGCCCACGTGCCCGAAGATCGAGGACTGTTCTTCGGTCTGACCGTCGCCGAACACTTCAAGTTACGCAGGCGCGGTGAGACTCTCGATGCCGACCTCGCTTTCGACTACTTCCCGGCGCTGACGAAACTGAGCAACCGTCTTGCGGGAGTTCTCTCGGGAGGCGAGCAGCAGATGTTGGCCGTGGGCCGGGCGCTCGCCCGCAAACCGGCGCTGCTGCTGCTGGACGAACTCAGCCTCGGACTCGCGCCGGTCATCGTGCAGGCACTGCTGCCGGTCATTCGCCGGTTCGCCGACGACACCGGTTGCGGCGTCCTGCTCGTCGAGCAGCACGTGGAGCTCGCCCTCGGAATCTCGGACCGGGCCTACCTGATGGCCCACGGCGACATCTCGGCCGGACACGACGCCCAGGTACTGCTGCAGGACAAGGGGCTGGTCCGAGCCAGCTACCTGGGCGGGGACCAATGGGACGCAAGCGAAGCGGACCTGGCGACAACAACCACCACCACAGAAGGAGAGAAATGAAAATAGGAATCATCGGAGCCGGACGAATGGGTCAGGCATTGGCCGGACTCTTCACTCGGGCCGGACACGACGTCATCCTCAGCAACTCGCGCGGCCCGGAATCGTTGGCGGACATCGTCGACGAGTTCAACGGACACTGCTCCGCGGGAACGGTGCAGGAGGCCGTGGACAGCACCGACCTCGTCTTCCTGGCCACCCCGTGGGGCAAGACCGCCGCGGCCGTCTCGGTCGTCGAGAACTGGGACGGCAAGATCGTCGTCGACACGACGAACAACCGGACCGCCCCCGGTCCGCAGGGCGTCATCGACATCGGCGGCCGGATCTCGAGCGAGGCGGTCGCCGAGTACGTACCGGGTGCGCGAGTGGTCAAGGCGCTCAACGTCACTCCCATCCACATCATGGCGACCACACTGTCGGCCGGAGCCGATCCTCAGCATGCGGTCTACATGGCAGGCGACGACGACGACGCGAAGAAGCTGGTGACGGATCTTCTCGCGACCATCGGCGGTGTCGCCATCGACACCGGCGATCTGCACACCGGCGGAGCGCTCCAAGGGATGGGCGGTGCGCTGCCCGGCGACATGGAGATGCTCAGCGTCCCGGCCGCCGAGGCCAAACTCGCTGCAGCCAAGAGCTAGACCCACCAACACAATTCGAGGAGAACACCATGACCATCGTTCAGTTGAGCAAGACGACCACCCTCACCGCCAAGGCCGACGAGGTCTGGTCTTTCGTCAGCGACTTCGGCGGCTACGCGTCCTGGCAGCCGCACATCGACGCCGTGGAGATGCAGGCCGACGGTAGCCGCAAGGTCGACTTCTCCCGCGGCGACTCGGTCTTCGACCGCATCGCGGCCCAGGACGACGCCGCCCGATCGCTCACCTACGAGTTGGTGCCGGGCCAGCCCGGACCGATGCAGCACCTCGCCGCCACCTTCACCGTGCGCGAAGCGGGCGACGGCTCCGAGGTGGAATACGCCATCGAGGCCGACGTGCCCGAGGAGATGCAGGACGGTGCCCGCGTCGGTATCGGAGCGGACATCGACGGTGCACTCAGCGGCCTGAACAGCAAATTCGGTGGCTGACGACGCCCCCGTCGCACTGGTGACCGGAGGAGCGGGGTTCATCGGGTCGGCTGTCGTCGACCAGCTCCGCGCCTCCGGCCACCACGTGGTGGCGCTCGACCTGCACGGTGATCCGGCGGTCGACCTGTCCGACGAACACGCCGTGCGCGCCGCCGCGCGGGCAGTGCTCGCCGAACACGGCCGCGTCGACGTCCTCGTCCACGCCGGGGTCTCGTTCCAGCGGGCGACCCTCGCCGATCTGGACGCCACGGTGCTGCGCAACGTCATGGCCGTCAACGTCGAAGCTCCGCTGTGGCTGGTCCAGGAACTCGAACCGGGCATGACCGAGCGAGGATTCGGACGCGTGGTGTTCCTCGTGTCCGACACCTTCTTCAACCCACCGCCGGTGTCGGACATGCTGCCGTACATCACCAGCAAGGGCGCGCTCATCGGTGCGTCACGCTCGCTGGCACGCTCGCTCGGCGCGTCGGGCATCACGGTGAACTGCGTGGCACCGGGCCTGACGCCACCGCCGGTCGGCGGCATGGAGCAGCACGTCAAGGACGACGTACTGCGCCGGCAGGCACTTCCGCGTCCACTGGTCCCCGACGACGTGGCCAACGTCGTCGCGTTCCTGGTGCGGCCGGAGAGTCAGGCCATCACCGGTCAGACGCTCTGTCCCGACGGTGGGTTGGTGCTGCTGTGACGTCGGATGTGTCCGTGCGGGCGGGCAAACGGATGTCGGCCGCCGACGCCGTCGCCGACATTCCCCACGGCGCGAGCATCGGCGTCGGGGGATTCGGCACCGCCGGAGTGCCGTGGGCGCTGGTGCGGGCACTGCGTGCCCAGGGTGCCTCCGGCCTGACCGTCGTGGCGAACAACTGTGGGGTCAACGGAGCCGGCCTGGCTCTGCTGCTGCACGACCGTCGCATCGACCGCGTGATCGCGTCGTACATCGGAGCGAACGAAGAATTCGCGCGGCAGTACATGAGCGGCGAGATCGAGGTGGAGCTGACACCGCAGGGCACGTTGGCCGAGCGGCTTCGGGCCGGCGGGGCGGGCATCGCCGCCTTCTTCACCCCCACAGGGGTCGGCACCCTCGTCTCCGACGGCGGCATGCCGCATCGGTACGACTCGGCCGGGAACGTGGTGAAAGCGTCCGCTGCCAAAGAGATTCGACGCTTCGGACTCGGCGGCCGCGATCGCGAGTACGTGCTCGAAGAGGGCATCGTGACCGACTACGCGCTCGTACGCGCCGCGGTGGCAGACACGGCCGGCAACGCGATATTCCGGGCCTCGGCGCAGAACTTCAACCCGGACGTGGCGATGGCAGGCCGCATCACCGTCGTCGAGGCCGAGCGCATCGTCGAACCCGGCGCACTCGATCCCGACTCCGTTCAGCTCTCCGGCGTGTTCGTCCAGCGCGTGGTCGAAGTACCGGACGAGGTGGTCGCATGACCGGCCTCGGCTGGAACCGGGACGAGATGGCGAAACGAGCCGCGCAGGAACTGCGTCCCGGGCAGAGCGTCAACCTCGGGATCGGTCTACCCACCCGCGTGGCCAACCATCTGCCGTCCTCGCTCGGAGTGACCGTGCACAGCGAGAACGGCGTCCTGGCTGTCGGCCCGACACCGCTGCCGGAATGCCTGGACACCGACCTGATCAATGCCGGAACCGAACCGATCACGGTGCTACCCGGCGCCTCGTTTGTGTCCTCGTCCACGTCGTTCGCCATGATCCGCGGCGGACACATCGACGTGACGGTTCTCGGCGCGATGGAGGTCTCGTCGACCGGCGACCTGGCCAACTGGATGATGCCCGGCCACATGGTGCGGGGGATGGGCGGGGCGATGGATCTCGTTGCCGGTGCGGGCCGCGTCATCGTCGTCATGGAACACGCGGGCAAGGACGGCACACCCAAACTGGTGCAGCAGTGCACGTTCCCGCTGACCGGACGCGCGGTGGTGGACCGCATCGTCACCAATCTCGGCGTTCTGGACGTCACGCCACGGGGTTTCGCATTGCGTGAAGTGGCGCCAGGGGTGACGATCCCCGACGTGCGCCGGCTGACGGGGGCGTCCGTGATGACGTGACGAGCCCGGCCACGGGGGCGTTGAACGGTGACGTGACAGGGCCGACCAGTAAGCTCACCTCCCATGGAGGCTTTGTGAACGAGCGCGAGAATCGAGACGCCGGCCATGTGCGCGCGGTGTCCCGGGCCACCCGCATCGTCACGGCTCTGGCCGAGCATCCGTACCCGCTGGGCATCGTAGAACTCGCCCAGTTCGTTCGACTGTCACCGGCCAGTGTGCACCGCATTCTCGGCACCCTCGTCAGTGTCGGTTGGGTGGAACAGAATTCGCGCACCGCGAAGTACCGACTCGGAATGCACGCCATCGGAATCGGCAGCGTCGGCATGGTCACCAATCCGGTGCTGCACGACGCGCGGATGTATCTCTCGCGGCTGGCGGAATGGTCCGGCCACGATGCCGTTCTGAGCACCCTCGTCGGGGTCAAGGCCGTTCAGCTCTCGCGCGTGGCGGGAGCACACACCGAGTTCATCGAGTTCGAACCCGGGCATCCGCAGCCCGCGTACGCCATGGCCGACGGCAAACTTCTGCTGTCGTACATGCCGTACGAGCAGCGTCGCAATCTGTACGAGAACGACGGACTGCGGCGGTTCACGCCCAACACGATCACCGACCCCGATGCCATGGAGGCGGAGTTCTCGCGCATCCAGGAGCAGGGCTACGCCGTCGACAACTTCGAGCGGTTCGACACCGGGCGCGGAATCGCGGCCCCGGTCCTCGACGCCGATCGGCGTCCCATCGCCGCGATGCTGTGCCTGGGCAAGATCGAACCCGATCGTGATGCGGAAATCATTCAGCAGTTGCTCTCGTTGGCACGGGAGATGTCGGAACGGCTGCGCGCCGCGGGAGATCTGCCTGCGTCCGCTCTCGATATCGCAATGCCCGAGACCGACTCGGGTCACTGATTTCCCCGAAACCTTTCTGACGCAATGGCGTCCGCTGCACTCCGTCCTTCCCGAGGGTTG
>NZ_LVCU01000556.1:0-3293 GCF_001647185.1 Rhodococcus sp. EPR-147 | reverse complement strand
TCTTCCGAAAAGTATTGGGCCACTTGCCTACCGGCGTTGTCGTCATCGCGTCGGAGGGGGCATCCGGTCGGACCGGGATCGCGGTGAACTCGTTCACCGCCGTCTCCCTTGACCCCGCGCTGGTGTCGATCTGCGTGGCCCGCACCTCGACCACCTGGCCGGCCATCAGAGCTGCAGGCCGGTTCTGCATCAGCATTCTCGCCGACCATCACGAGCAGGCATCACGCCAGTTCTCGGCGCGCAACACCGATCGTTTCGCAGGCACGAGCTGGCACGACCAGTCGGCGGGCCCGGCCCTGGACGACGCGGTGGCCTGGCTCAACTGCGAGATGTACGCCGAATACGCGGCAGGCGATCACACGATCGTCGTGGCCCGCGTACACAGTCTCAGCGCGGCCGAGGACGGCAGCGCTCTGGTCTTCTTCCGCGGCCGGTACGGACGTTTCGTACCCAACCCCCAACCCCCAACGAAAGGTGCAACACCATGAAGCTTCTCTTCTTCGACGATTTCAAACTCGGAGTCCTGCACGGCGGCAACGTGATCGACCTCAGTGGCGAAGTCAAGGACATCCCGGCGGCACACCCGCAGGACGTCATCCGCGGCGTCATCGAGGGCTGGGCCACCTACCGTGAACGCCTCGAAGCTGCAATGGCCGCAGGTGACGGAATTCCGTTGAGCGCAGTACGTATTCGCCCTCCGATCCCTCGGCCGTCGAACATCGACTGCATGGCGCGCAACTACATGGAGAACGGCACCCTGCCCGAGCGGCCGCCGATCAACGGATTCGCGAAGTCTCCCAATTCGATCATCGGCCACGGCGACACCATGGTGTTGCCCGACGTCGCAGCGACGATATTCGAGGGCGAGGCGGAGCTGGCCATCATCATCGGCAAGCGCGCGCACAACGTCTCGGCAGCCGATGCGTACGACCACATCTTCGGCTACACCAACCTGATCGACGGTTCTGCACGCGGAATTCCGCCGCGGGAGAACGCTTTCTACCAGATGAAGTCCCGGGAGACCTTCTGCCCGATCGGCCCTTACCTGGTGACCGCCGACGAGGTGCCGAACCCGCAGAACATGCCGGTCACGCTGTGGAACAACGAAGAGATCAAGCAGGAGTTCGACACAGACGACATGGCGTACAGCATCGCCGAGTCCGTCGAGTTCGTCTCGCACATGCATGCTCTCGAGCCCGGCGACATCATTGCCACCGGCACCAATCATCGTGGACTGCACGCCTTTCAGGACGGCGACCGCATCGACTTGCAAGTGGGCGACCTCGGCCGGCTCAGCGTCACCATCAGTGACGAGCTGCACCGCACCTGGGGACGTCAGACTCGCCACGAATGGACCGAAGCGGGAAACAAGGGTCGGACTCCGCCTCAGCTGAGCGGACGCTACGCCCCCACAGCCGAATGACCGCCCGATGAAAGTGCTTCGCGTGCACGAGACCCTCGGCGATTCCGAGACGTACGGAGGAATCGACGCCGGAGATGCCTTCCTGCCGCACCGCGACTCACGCGTCAAAGGTCCGGCGAATGTCGTTCCGGCAACGGCTTTCTGGCTCACCCGAGCTCGGATGGTCGACGTCCCCGCCCCCACCTCGCTCGGGTCACACACCGTTGTGGTGCTCTCGGGCGAGGTGCGGGTGGATGTACGCGACCGCAGCCCGGCTGTGCTGACCGCCGGAGACCTGGTGTTCGCGAACGTCGCCAGTCCCGAGACCATGACGATGACCTGGGACGGCTTCGCGTGGTTGCTCTACCTCGCGCTGGACGACTGGCTGCCCGAAGCAGGCGACAACGAAGCCCGACCCGACCCGACCGTCCGGCAGGGACGGCCGTCGCTGACGTGGATCTACGACGACGGCGGAACCTCTCGGACCGAGCCGCTGCGCTGGCCGAGTGATCTGGCTCCGGTACCGCCGGTCGAGCAGTGGCCGCGTTCGCTCGGAGCATTCGTCACCCGCCGCGATTACGGCGAGGACGGGTACGTTCCGGGCGTCTGGCACAACGGGCCCAGGCCGCAGCTGGGCGTCACACTCAACGGCAGGGCCGAGAACGAGACCGGGGACGGAACGGTGACCTCGCCGGTGGCGGGCGACATCGCCTACATCGACGACGTGACCGGAGCAGGCCACGTCACGCGCGGTCTCGGTGATCGGTGGATGCTGTTCGTTACAGTCGATCCGGAACACCTGCGTTTCGTACCGGAGAAGTAAGTCCCTCGCCGAGGAGGCCCGACGTGTCGATCGCTGCGTCACCCGTGGAGTTCTCCACCGTCGGGCTTCCCTCCGTCGAGCGAATACAACGGTGGGAGGGGCACAACTCCGAGGTGCTCATCGGGCTGAGATGCCGCAGCCTGGAAGGCGGGTCCCTCGAGGCCACCGAAACCAACGTGCAGGTCGGATCGGTCGGGCTGGCCCGTGTTGTCGGAACCTCCCATGTCGTCGAGCGAGATGCCGAGCTGATTCGGCGCCGGCCGTCGGACTCGGTGGTGCTGTACTTCAGCCTGGTCGGCGATGCGTTCTTCTACTCCGAGGACGGTGTGCGCACCGTGGGCCCAGGCCAGGTTCTGCTGTGCGATGCCGACAGGGCCTTCATGCGCGGGTTCTCGCACGGCCTCGAAGAACTAGTCGTCAAGATCCCGCGCGGGGTCTACTCCGACGTCACCGGAGAGGACTCACTCGCGGCCCCGAAAGTCTTCGACTTCTCGGCGAACGGCAACGTGCACGCTGCCGCCCTGGCCGCTCGAGTGAGCCGCGCGATGCGCGCCGACGGGCCGGCGGCGCCCGACGAGCGGACGATCCTCGAACTGGTCTCCGTCCTGACCGGTGGAACGCGCAGTGACATCGGGCAGGCGCATCGCGCGGCTGCTCATTCCTACATCGAGCGCCGTCTGACCGACGCGTCGTTGTCTGCCACCGACGTCTCCGACGCCATCGGAATCAGCGCCCGGCACCTGTCCCGAGTCTTCGCAGCCGACGGCACCAGCGTGCCCAAATACATCCTCGAGCGGCGACTCGCTCGTGCACACACGGTGCTCACCTCGCCGTCGGGACGCTCGACGTCGATTGCCGAGATCGCCGCCTCCTGCGGATTCTCCTCTGCCGCTTACTTTTCCAGTGCCTTCTCGGCACGGTTCGGAGCCCGAGCATCGGACGTTCGACGCGACGCCGTGGTGCTGCGGTCGGTGCACTAGTTGCGCAATTGCGCCACCGTTGCCGATTTGCGCCGACATGACCGGGATCGATGGCCACCCACGGTGTGATGCAGGACACTGGTTTGCA
>NZ_LVCU01000555.1:0-30597 GCF_001647185.1 Rhodococcus sp. EPR-147 | reverse complement strand
GGTGGTCGAGACCGACGTTCTCATCGTCGGCTCGGGGCCTGCCGGTGGATCCGCAGCATTGCTGCTGTCCACGCTCGGAATCCCGAACATCATGATCACCAAGTACCGCTGGACGGCCAACACTCCCCGCGCTCACATCACCAACCAGCGCACCATGGAGGTCTTCCGCGACGTCGGTATCGCAGATCAGGTACTGGCCGACGCCACCGAGCACGGGCTCGTCGGCGACACCGTGTTCTGCACCTCGATCGCGGGCGAGGAGATCGGACGCATCCGCACGTGGGGTACCGGGGCCGACCGAGAAGCGGACTACCAGCTCGCCTCGCCGTGCCTGACCGTCGACATTCCGCAGACGTACCTCGAGCCGATCCTGGTGAAGAACGCGACGATGCGGGGAACGCAGGCCCAGTTCTCCACCGAGTACCTCTCGCACGTGCAGGACGCCGACGGGGTCAGTTTGTCGGGGGTCGATCGACTCACCGGACACCGCTACACGATCCGTGCCAAGTATCTGATCGGCGCGGACGGAGCGCGTTCCAAGGTGGCCGCGGACATCGACCTTCCGCTCGAGGGCGCGATGGACATCGCCGGGTCGATGAACATCACCTTCAAGGCCGACATCGCCGAGTACGTCGGACACCGACCGTCGGTGCTGTACTGGGTGATTCAGCCCGGGTCGAACGTCGGTGGTATCGGTGCCGGGCTGGTTCGGATGGTCCGGCCGTGGAACGAGTGGCTCGTGGTCTGGGGATTCGACATCGCGCAGCCACCGCCGGTGGTGAACGAGGCAGCCGCCGTCGAGATCGTGCGGAGCCTGCTGGGCATGCCGGAACTCGACGTCGAGATCACCGGAACATCGTTGTGGGGCAACAACGAAATGTACGCCACGCACCTGCAGAAGGGGCGGGTGTTCTGTGCGGGCGACGCCATCCACCGGCATCCGCCGAGCAACGGGCTCGGCTCGAACACCTCGATCCAGGACTCCTACAATCTCGCGTGGAAGATCGCCGCGGTACTGAAGGGCCAGGCGGGCGAAGCATTGCTCGATACCTACTCCGCCGAGCGCGCCCCAGTGGCCGAGCGAATCGTCAAGCGTGCCAATCGCTCCGGCCGTGAGTTCGCAGACCTGTTCCACGCCCTCGGGGTCACCGACGCCAAGACCGAGGAGGAGATGGTCGAACGCATCGAAGAGCGTAAGGCCAACACACCGGCGGGCGAGGCCAAGCGAGCCGCGCTGGTGAAGGCGATGGAGATCAAGAACTACGAGTTCAACGCCCACGGAGTCGAATTGGGCCAGTTCTACACCTCCTCGGCTGTCGTGCCCGACGGCGTTCTGCCCGAGCCGGTACGAGACCCGGACCTGTACTACCAGGTTTCCACCGTCCCCGGATCGCACCTTCCGCACGCCTGGGTGGGCGATCACATGCACAAGCACGCGATGATGGATCTCGCGCCCTACGACCGCTTCACGCTCATCACCGGAGTCGCCGGATCGGACTGGGAGTCGGCGGCGGACAAGATCGCACACGAGTTGGGTGTGCCCCTCGAAACCGTCGTCATCGGACCCGGACGCGACGTCACCGACCTGTACTTCGACTGGTCTCGGCTGCGCGAAGTGACCGAGAGCGGTGCGTTGCTGGTCCGCCCGGACAAGCACATCTGCTGGCGTGCAGACGAACTCGCGGCAGACCCCGAGGACGCCCTGCGGCAGGCATTGACCGCGGTCCTGTCGCGATGACCTACGACTTCGCCTACGAGGCGAACCCGATGCGGGTGCGGTTCGGTGCAGGCTCGCTGTCGGTTCTGGCGGACGAGCTCGATCACCTCGGCCTGCGCCGCGTCCTCGTTCTCTGCTCACCGAGCCAGAAGGGCACAGCCGAACGCATTGCCTCGATGCTCGGAGACCGATGCGTGGGTGTGCGCGCCGACGCCGTAATGCACGTGCCCGCGGAGGTGGCGAAAAGGTCGAGTGCAGAAGCGCTTTCCCTCGGGGCAGACGGCTGCATCACCGTCGGCGGCGGGTCCTCGATCGGCCTCGGAAAGGCCATCGCCCTCGTCCACGGGCTCCCGATCGTCGCCGTTCCCACCACGTACGCAGGCTCGGAGATGACCCCGGTGTGGGGGCTGACGACCGACGGGCGCAAGGAAACCGGTCGCGACATCAGGGTGCTGCCCCGCAGCGTCGTCTACGACCCCGAGCTGACGACGGGCCTGCCGGTCGACATCTCCGTCACCAGTGGAATCAACGCGGTGGCGCACGCCGTCGAGGCGTTGTATGCACCCGACAGCAGCCCGATCGTCGCGCTGATGGCCGAGGACGGAGTGCGCGCACTCGCATCGGCGCTGCCGGCCATCGTGGCCGATCACCTCGATCCACAGGCGCGCAGCGACGCCCTCTACGGTGCCTGGTTGTGCGGAGCCACTCTCGGTGCCACGACGATGTCGTTGCACCACAAGCTGTGTCACTCGCTCGGGGGTACCTTGAACCTGCCGCACGCTCCGACCCACACCGTGGTGTTGCCGCACGTGTTGGCCTTCAATCAGTCGGCTGCACCCGGCGCAGTGACGGCGCTCTCGCGTGCGCTTCCCGGTTCCGGGGACCCGGCAACCCGGTTGTGGGATCTCTGTCGTGGACTCGGAGCGCCACGTTCGCTGGCCGAATTGGGTATGAAGGAGAAGGACATCGACCGAATCGCCGACGACGTGACGAGCAGATCGTACGGAAACCCGCGGCCCGTCACCCGCGAGGCCGCCGCAGCCATTCTGCACGCAGCGTGGGCCGGCGACCCGCCGACCGACATCGGACAGTGAGAGAGACCATGACCGAGCAGACCATGACCGGACAAGCCCAGGACGCCGTCGAAGAGCGGTTGGTGGAGAACGTACTTCGATCGTTCGACGACTGCACCGACCCCCGGTTGAAGCAGGTGATGACCTCGCTGGTGCACCACCTGCACGGATTCGTCCGCGACGTGCGACTGACCGAACAGGAGTGGAACACCGCCATCGGCTTCCTGACCGAGGTCGGGCACATCACCGACGACCGCCGTCAGGAATTCATTCTGCTCTCCGACGTCCTCGGGGCGTCGATGCAGACGATCAACGTGAACAACCCGGCCTACGAGGATGCGACCGAAGCAACCGTGTTCGGACCGTTCTTCGTCGACGACGCACCGCGGATCGAGAACGGTGGTGATGCATCGGGAGGTGCTGCAGGACAACCGTGCTGGGTCGAGGGAACCGTGCGCGACACCGCCGGCACGCCGATCCCCGGAGCGCGCCTGGAAATCTGGGAAGCCGACGAGGACGGGTTCTACGACGTTCAGTACGACGACGCGCGCGTCGGCGGTCGAGCGCATCTCTACAGCGACGACGAAGGAAACTATCGATTCTGGGCGTTGACGCCCACGCCGTATCCCATTCCGCACGACGGCCCCGTCGGCCGGATGTTGGCCGCGACCGGCCGCTCGCCGATGCGTGCGTCGCACCTGCACTTCATGGTCTCGGCACCGGGGATGCGGACGCTGGTGACGCACATCTTCGTCAGCGGCGACGAACTGTTGAGCAGCGACACCGTGTTCGGAGTCAAGGAGTCCCTGATCAAGGACTTCGTCGAGCAGCCGTCGGGAACACCGACGCCGGACGGTCGCGACGTCGGTGACAAGACCTGGGCCAGAGCGGATTTCGACATCGTGCTCGCTCCGGCCGAGATCTGAGACCGCCGGTCCGGACGGTCGGTCAGTGGTCGGCCGACCGCCCGGCGGTGATCGAATCGACGAACGGGGTCAGCAGCAGCGCCAGATCGTCGGCCGCTGCAGCAATGTCCTCGGGCGGTTCGGGGATGTAGCTCAGGGCCAATCGGACGATGGCTTTGCTGATTACGTCGGCCTGTCGTGGGCTCGCGCCCACCCATCCGCGCTGGAAGGTCTCGGACAGACGCTCACCCGCCCGCTCGATGAGCACCTCGCTGTCGGTGGTGATCAGGCGCAGAAGATCTTCCGGTGCGTCGCCGCTGTGCAGCGACCGGACGAGCGGATCCAGGCCGCTCAGCTCGAAGAACGACGAGAAGCCCTGCCGCAGAGCGGCCGACGCGTCGTTCTCGTGCTGATACAGAGCCGTCTCGCACATGGCCACGAAGAGGTCCGTCAATCTGATGGCGTACCCCTGCGCGACGCCACGCCGCGAACCGAACTCGTTGTACAGGCTCTGCCTGCTCAGCCCTGCAGCCTTGGCGATGTGGCTCATCGTGACGTTGCGCCAGTTGCGCTCGTTCAGCAGCTCTCGCAAGGCGTCGAGCGCGGTATCGCGCGCGAGAGTGGATGCGGCTTCACGGTATCGACCGGGGGTCGACGTCTGTTCGGCTGCGGGCATGAACACGACTCTATCGAACGACCGCATGGGGCCGATCCAGCCAATCTTCTCCGAGGAGTTCCCGATCGATGGGGTCTGCGCTCGCAATGAGGGATCTTATCTGTCGGATGTCCTTGGGGAAGCCGACGCCGATGGCCCCGACGAGCGTGTCGCCGCGCAGCGCACAGGCGGTGAAGCGGCGTTCCTCGATGGAGCCGCGAACCACGACGTACTCGTCCTCGGCACCGGTCCAACCCGCGAACTGCAAGTTGAGCCCGTGCTGAGTCGACCAGCCCCACGGCACGTCGAGGCTGCCGACATCGAGACCGAGTATGGACCGTGCTGCCCGGGTCGCCTGATCGACGGCACCGTTCCAGTGCTCACTCCGATAGGTGCCGCCGAGAATCGTGTTGGGGACCTCTGCCACGTCGCCCGCCGCGTAGACGTTCGGCCTCGATGTGCGCATCGACGCGTCGACCAGGATTCCCGACGCGGTCTCGAGGCCCATGTCCGCCCCGAGCTCGACGTTGGGCACCGAACCGGCGGACACCAGGACGGTGCCGGCCGACCACGAGCGTCCGTCCCGAGCGGTGGCACGGAGGGTGCCGTCGTCCTGCTCGTCGAGAGTCGTCACGGTGACGTCGGTGTGCATCGTTATCCCGTTGTCCGTGTGCAGGTCTCGGTACATCTGCGAAATCTTTGGCGGCGCGATCCGGCTCAGCGGAGCCGATGCCGCTTCGAGCACCGTCACCTCGGCACCGAGCGACCGGGCTGCTGCCGCCGCCTCGCACCCGATCAATCCGCCGCCGATCACCAACAGCGATCCGGTGCGGAGGATGTCGGCATGCAGTGGTGCGACATCGGTGGCGCTGCGAAGCGTGAACACGTGACCCGGGAAATCGAGTTGCCGAGCCCGAGAACCCGTTGCCAACAGCACGGCGTCGTACGGGATCGGATCGCCCTGATCGAGCTCGACGGCCGAGTCGGTGACGGCGACGGCGGTGACGCCCGTGCGGACGTCCACGCCCTCGATGGCTGCACCCAACCGGACCTGATCGACCGACTTGGTGCCCATCAGCAGCTCCTTGGACACCGCTGGACGACGGTAGGTGGCCTCCTGCTCGCTCCCGATCAGCGTGATGGAACCCGTGAAGCCCTCGGCCCGTAGCACTTTGGCGGCGGTGTACCCGGTGGCACCGGTGCCGACGATCACGACCTCGGCGGGTTGCCCAGTAGTCACCCGCGCTCTACCTCGACCATCTCGAAATCGGCCTTGGCCGCGCCGCAGTCGGGGCACGACCAGTCGTCGGGAATGTCGTCCCAGCGTGTGCCCGGCTCGATGCCGTCCTCGGGCCAGCCCAGCTCCTCGTCGTACTCGAATCCACATTGAACGCAGCGGTAGAGCTTCATGCCTTACTCCTGAAGTCGATTTTCTCGCGGACACCGCAGTCGGGGCACGGCCAGTCGTCGGGTACGTCCGACCACGGTGTTCCTGCCGGAAAGCCCTCTCGCGGTGCGCCGTTGGTCTCGTCGTAGACGAACTCGCACACCGGGCACTCGAAGGCGGCCATCACTTCGCTCCGTGCGCGGCGAGGATCTTCTCCCGCTTGGACGGCTGGATGTTGACCTTCGTGATGTCACCGTCGTAGTGGTCGAGTACGCGGTGGTCCATCACCTTGCGCCACACCGGTGGGAAGTAGGCCAGCGAGATCATGCTCGCGTAGCCACTCGGCAGATTGGGTGCCCCGTCCATGCTGCGCAGAGTCTGGTAGCGGCGGGTGGGATTGGCGTGGTGGTCGCTGTGGCGCTGAAGGTGGTACAGAAAGATGTTGGTCACGATGTGATCGGAGTTCCAGCTGTGCTCGGGAGTGCATCGCTCGTAGCGGCCGTTCTCCTTCTTCTGACGCTGCAGGCCGTAGTGCTCGAGGTAGTTGACCGTCTCCAGCAGCGAGAATCCGTAGATGGCCTGAATCACGAGGAACGGCAACACGATCGGACCGAACACCGCGATCAGGATCCCGTACAGAACCACCGACATCAGCCATGCGTTGAGCACGTCGTTCTGAATGCTCCACGTGCTCTTGCCCAGTCGCTCCATGCGCGTCTTCTCCAGCTCCCAGGACGACTTCAGGCTGCCCCACACGCTGCGTGGCAGGAAGGCCCAGAAGCTCTCGCCGAACTTCGAGCTCGCCGGATCCTCGGGAGTGGCGACGCGAACGTGGTGGCCGCGATTGTGCTCGATGTAGAAGTGGCCGTAGAACGTCTGTGCCAGAGTGATTTTCGACAACCAACGCTCGAGGCTGTCCTTCTTGTGGCCGAGCTCGTGCGCGGTGTTGATACCGACGCCGCCCATCACGCCGATACTGATGGCCAGGCCGATCTTCGAGATCAGGCCGAGCCCTCCGTCGATGCCGAGCCACGACAGGTTGTTCGCCGACCACAGGTAGCAGGCGAACACCAGACTGGCGAGCTGGAACGGAATGTAGGCGTAGGTGCAATAGCGGTAGTACTTGTCCTCCTCCAGCGCCTTCATCACCTCGTCGGGTGGGTTGTCACCGTCGGGACCGAAGAAGCGATCGAGGATCGGAAGCAGGCCGTAGACCAGCAGCGCGCCGATCCACCACCAGACCGGCGACACGGCGGTCCAGCCGAGCTGGTTGAAGGCCCACACCAGGCCGGTAGCCAGGAAGACCGCCGTGGGTGGGATCAACCCCATCAGCCAGAGGTATCGCTTTCGGTCGTGCCACTCGGCGACCGGCGCCTGCGCCTGATCGTCGACATTCGATGCGGTCATCGTCACTCCTCGTGTAAGGCCGATCACTGTGGATTGGACAATACACGGAATTTGTCAGCTCGATGGACAAATTGGCTGATTTGTACAAAAAACAAGTCGTGTCGCGGTGAGGGGGCGTCGTTTGTACTCTCAGCCGGAAGCGAAAGGGATCCGCACCCAAAATGAGCCTCGACCACGACCACCCGGACGGTGAACGCCGCAGCCCTCGCGGTCGAACCGGTCGACGCATGCTTGCGGGCTTCGGACTGCTGATCGTCGTGGCGCTCGGACTCAGTGCGTGGCTCGCGTACACCGCCCATGCCGCGTACACCTCCCTCGATCAGGCCCGCGAGCATGCCCAGGCAGCAAAGGCTGCGCTGCTGACGGGGGATACGCAGAAGGCCGGAACCTCCGTGTCCGACGCGGTGCGCACCTCGACCCAGGCGAAGGAGGCCACCGATTCGCTGATCTGGACGGCGGCCGCGGCAATTCCGTACGTGGGTCAACCGCTGGACGTCGTCTCGCAGATCACCGACGTCGTCAACGGGCTGAGCGTGGATGTGCTGACACCCTCGGTGGAGGTGGGCACCACCCTCGATCCGAGTCGGCTGCGTGGGCCCGACGGTTCCATCGACATCGCCGCCCTGCGCGACGCCTCGCCTGCGTTGTCTCGGGCGGCGGCAGCATCGGAGGTACTCGATGCCCAGGCCGAGGCAATCGAGGAACCGACATTCGTCGATCGGGTCGGTGAGGCGCGAACTCGGTTGCAGGATCAGACGCACGAGCTGACGTCCCTGCTGACGAACACGAACATCGCGGCCGAGGTTCTTCCGGCGATGCTCGGTGCGGACGGCCCGCGCAATTACTTCCTGGCCTTCCAGACACTGTCGGAATCCCGCGGAACAGGCGGATTGATAGGCGGATTCGGCATCGTGCGCGCCGTGGACGGGAAGGTCGCGGTCGACTCGTTGGCCAGCAATGCCGAGCTTCGGATTCCGTACGACCCCATCGATCTCGGCCCCGACTTCTTCGACTTCTACGAGAGCCGCTTTCAGCCCACCCAGAACTGGCAGAACAGCAACGTCAGTCCGCACTTTCCGTACGCGGGTCGGATCTGGCAGTCGATGTGGGAGCAGGAAACAGGCGAGCGTCTCGACGGCACGTTGGCCACCGACCCGGTTGCCCTCGGCTACATCCTCGACGCCGTCGGACCCATCACGATGGGCGACGGCGAAGTGATCGACGGATCCAACGTCGTCCGGATCACGCAGTCCGACGCCTACTTCCGCTTCCAGGACGACAACAGCGCGCGCAAGGCCTACCTGCAGGACATCGCCGCCCGGGTGGTCGCGAAGATGCAGGGCAACATTGGCTCTCCCAGTGCGCTGCTCGAAGCACTCGGCAAGGCCACCATCGAAGGTCACATCTCCGTGTGGAGTGCGGACCCGGCACTTCAAGCGATCCTCGGTCCGACCGAGATCGGCCACGAAGTTCCCGACAGCCCCGACCCGTACGCCGCGGTGGTGGTGAACAACGGTGCGGGCGGCAAGCTCGACTACTACCTGCAGCGCAAGGTCACCTACTCCGCGCAGTCCTGCGAGGGCCCGACGCGCACCACCCGCGTCGTCGCCGAGATCACCAACAACGCTCCGCTGCAGGACTGCACCACTTACATCGCCGGCAGGCAGAACGACTCCACCCGATACGACGGACCGCCGGGAACCAACCGATCGGTGGTGGCTCTGTACGCAACTCGGGGCGCAACGTTGACCGATGCCACGATCAACGGAACTCCACTGTTTCTGCTGACCGCTGCCGAACGGGGCCATCCGGTGTTCTACGTGCCGGTCGTCATCGAGCCGGGACAGACCAAGACCATCGAGTACAACCTCGTCGAACCGACCGTCGCCGGCGAAGCGCAGGCACCGGTTCAGCCGCAATCGGCGCCGGCACCGACCGAAGTGGACTTCCCGGACTGCTCGTGATCGCCGGTAGGGCAGAATCCCCGGCGTGCGAAGAACTCGATCGTGGATCGCCGGGGCACTCGGGGTGGCTCTGGTCGCCGCGCTCGTGGCAGGACCACTGAAGAAGCCGGCGCTGACGGTCCGCAACGCACACTGCTTCGGGTGGAGCGTCAACGACACCGGTCCACGATTGGTGACGCTGGGCGACTCGATGGCGCAAGGCAATTCACGCGTCGACTGGGGGATTCACGGCAACACGTCGTGGTACTCGTATCTCGTGTGCGGAGACGATGCCCGCGCAGCCGACGGTGGGAATCTGGGAATCAACGGCGCGACGACGACGCAGATCCTCGCCCGAACCTACGAGGCACTGAGCGCGAACCCGGACATCCTCGTCGTCAACGGCGGCACGAACGACCTGGCCCGGTCGGTTCCGCTTGGCCGGATCATCGACAACCTACGCACGATCCTGGACCGGGCACGCGACGTCGACACCGTCGTGATCGCCACGGTGCCGTCGTCGCGCACGGTCAGTGCCGACGACCTGAACGACGACATTCGAGCACTGGCCGCCGAGCGCGGCATACCCGTCGCCGAGTTTGCGCCGCTGCTCGGACGTCCCGGAGCCACCTTCGACGGGGTGCACCCCACCGCGAGTACGGCTGCGGCCATGGCGGCCGCGGTGGTTGTAGCCGTGGACGCATCGCGGACGTAGCCGTGCTGGTTGCCAGCGTTCAGAAGCGTGCGGCGAACGCGGGATTCCGCCGATCAGAGTCGGTAGTGAACGCTGAGGTGCGGGCTGCCTGTGGATAACCCCGAACTATCCACAGGTTTCGAAAACAGCACTGGCGCAGGCGTCGTCGATCGTTCACCGTATCGGCATGGGGGTACACACAGCGGTCGACCTGATGGCTCGGGGATGAGCCGCAGCACCATCTCTCGCAGAACTGCGTCCAGGCAGCTGATTCGAGTGCTGCCCGGAATCTATGCGACGAACAAACCCGAGTACATCGACCTGTGCACAGCGGTAGCTCTGTGGAAGCCCGGCGCTGTGCTCAGTCATCTGACCGCTGCGTGGGTGTGGGGGTTGATCGACGAGGAGCCGACGCAGGTTACGGCGACAGTGCCGCCCTCGACCCGGCAGCACGCGCCGGAGTGGGTGAAGATCCATCGACGACGCGTCCCCGAGGCGGACCGGTGCCGAGGTCTTCCGGTGGTGACGTTGGCCCAGGTGTTCGTCGACGTCGCTGCAACCCTGACGGGTGAGGAGTTGGAGCGGTTCTTCGACACGGCAATCGCGCGGCCGGCTCTGCGACGTCGAATCGCGACCGAATGCGAACGATCTCGCGGGATGCACGGCATGAAGGCAGTACGGAGACAGTTGCGTCTGTGCTGCCTCGGTACCCGATCGGAGGCCGAGCGAGTGGTGGCTCGGGCACTGTCCGCTCGACAGTTCTTCATGGAGATCAATGCGCGGGTAGGTCCGTATTTCGGCGACCTCGTGGACTTCCGGGCACGGGTGATCGTCGAAATCGACGGGCGCGAGTTCCATACGTCGAGCCGAGCGTTCGACGGCGATCGTCGACGCCAGAACCGGCTGGTACTTGAGGGGTGGCTGATTCTGCGCTACTCCGCTGTACAGGCGTTGGGCGAAACGCGACGCGTGGTCGACGAGATCATCGAGGTGGTCCGGCGTCGTCGACGTTCGATCG
The DNA here is from genome assembly GCF_001647185.1 of Rhodococcus sp. EPR-147. Classification (NCBI taxonomy): domain Bacteria; kingdom Bacillati; phylum Actinomycetota; class Actinomycetes; order Mycobacteriales; family Nocardiaceae; genus Rhodococcus; species Rhodococcus sp. EPR-147. The sequence goes on along the minus strand of NZ_LVCU01000555.1, from coordinate 19,798 downwards.
ATGCAGTCGGTCGAGCGCTGCCGCGGACGTGAGCGTTCAAAAGCGTGAGCCGAACGCGGGATTCCGCCGATCAGAGTCGGTAGTGAACGCTGAGGTGCGTGATCAGAGGCGGCCCTGTTGGACCGCGATGACGACGAGGGCAATCACAGCAATCGTGAGGATTGCTAAGAGCGCCAAATGAATTGGATCAGTGGAACCTGGCGGTCGAACCCCGTTCGAACCCCTTTTCTGGAGCATGTCACAGACTGTAGGTCACTTTCTCGGATTGTGCACAGTATGAGTGGTACAACCGAAAACCACTCCTCTGCGAGATCGCACATATGTTCGATAGCGAGTAGGGTCGAGTGCGGCGGAGCTGGGAGGGAAGCCCGGCTCCGCCGCCCGATCGGTGCCCCGCAGGCAAGTTCTCAAGTTCGCAGACCGGGTGATTCGTCTGTGGTTGACTTGGCCCTCCAGGTCGGGATACCAGGAAAGCTCTGCAAGGTGAACGGTCTTCGTCAGTGGTGGTCGCTTCCCGTCGACTACGGGTGGAACGTTGCGTATGCGCGTTCACAACGAGGCTTGGACATCACCAGGGTTCTCATCGGAATTCTGTGTTGGCTCTACGCCGGTGCCGCGGCGATCGCTCTGAGCATTCCGGGATTCGCCGACAGCAGCCTCGCACGTTTGCCCCTGTGGTTCACCGTTGTCACGACGGTCCCGGTGGGGTTGATCTGGTTGATCGGCGGCTGGCCGAGCTGGCGCGTGTCGATCGCGTTCGTGCTGTACGCCGATGTCGTGCTCGCGGCTGTCCTGCTCACCACCGATGGACCGTCCGCGGTACTGCCCATTGCAGCCCTGTTCACGGTCATGGGCGCTTACGTCGCGGGGTTTCACGGTCCCAAGCTGTTTGCGTTCCATCACGGCTTCGCATTCGTCACCGCCGTCGCCCTCTACGTCTCGGCAATGGTGAACGACCCGGCGGAGCGTCTACAGACCAATCTCTACTTCGTCATGCTGATCCTGGTGATGTTCGCGGGACCGTTGATCGGGCATTCCTTCCTCATGTTGTTGCGCCGGGATGCCACCGGCGCGTTCTACGATCCGCTCACCGGCCTGCGGAACCGTCGGGGATTCGATGCGGCGATCGGCAACCTGGAATCTCGATCCGGTGCGAACATGTCGCTGGTCGCCATGGTCATCGACATCGACAACTTCAAAGCGGTCAACGACAGATACGGCCACGAGCATGGAGACGCGGTCATCCGGACGACAGCGAATCGCATCCTCGAGGTCTTCCCGGCACCGGCCGTCACGGTTCGACTGGGCGGCGAAGAATTCGCGGCCGTGTGTGTCGACGGCCTCGATACGGTCGTCGAACAATCGGAGCGATTACGAGTTCGTCTGTGCGACAGCACCGACCGGGCACCGTTGACCGCGTCGTTGGGCATCGCCCATGCCGTGGTCGAGATGGGGGACATCGAGTCCGCTGTCAACGAACTGCTGGGCCACGCCGACGAGGCGATGTATCACGCGAAAAGGCTCGGCGGCGACCGCGTCGCCCTCTACGGAGGCGATTCGCTGTCGAGCGGTGACGTGAACGAACTGCAGTGACGACGCCGAGCCGAGGTCCGTGTCGGAACCCGGCTCGACGCCGTCGATCGTGCTGTGAACGAACTGCTACGCCACCTCTGCCGCGAGCGCGGACTGCGTTCCGACGTCGAACACCGGGTTGGTCAGGTGCACATCGAGGCTGTTTCCTGGGCCCGCGATGATGCCGTTGAGCACCGAGGTGAACGCGCCGCAGTTCTGGAACTGCGGAATGGTGTAAGTGCCCTTCACGTGGGCATCGGCCTGATTGTTCTGGATCAGATCGATCGCGTCGAGCGAACCGGTCAGTTCGGCAGTGGTCTCGGCGGTGACGCAATTGCTACCCGCGGGAATGAGATCGACCGACGCCGACCCCGCGGACCCGGTGTCGATACCCAGAGGCTTCACCGAGTCGATACGAATCTTGAAGCTCTGCTGGACGGCGAGATCCAACGTGGGTGCCTCCGCGGGACCGCCCTGGGTGAGGGTGCCCGACACCGGCGTCGGATCGACGATCGAAATGGTGAAGTTCGCCAACGTTGCAGGGCCGAGTTTCAAGTCGGCCGATGCCTGCGGCAGTGCGAGCGTGCCGGTCACCGACCCGCCGACCAGGTCGACGTCCGTGACGAGGTCGGTGGTGGGGAAGACGACCGGCTGACCGGTCTTGGCGATGATCGTCGTCGTGTCTGCCTGAAACGTGATCGGAAGCGTGTCGGCAGCGTTGGCCGGGGCGGCCACCATCGTCGCCAATGCGACGGACGAGGCCAGTGCCGCCATCGTGACGACAGTCCTGTTACGGATTTTCACGTGCTCTCCTTCGAGGAAATAGATTGTGCTGGAACGTAATCCGAGGATGTCGATCAGGACAGAGTGAAGGCCGGATTCGGCTGGACCGACAGGCTGTCGACCGTGCAGTTGCCGGACATGGGCTGGTCGGTCGAGGTGAGGGTGTTGGTCATGTTGTTGAACGAACCGGCGAGGGTGGCCGGGCCGCAGTTGTATCCGACGAGTGAGAAGGCCACGTTGGAGACCTCACCGGTGGTGGCACTGGTGGGAGTCAGAGTCCACGGCAGGTTCTTCAGCTGCGGCAGGCCGCACAGGCGGTTGGAACCGCTGATCTTCGCATCGGTGATCGATGCAGAGGAGCCGTCGGCGCTGGTGCTGCCGGAGAGTGTGATGGAACAGCTCACGGGAACTCCGAACGAGGCGGGCGTGCTCACGACGATCGTGCCGGGTGCGGTGAAGGCGGTTCCGGCCGGAGAGATGGTGGCGGCACCGGCATCGGCGGCACCGACTGTCGCCCCGGTGATGGCAACGGCGGCGAGTACGGCGGCGAGTGTACGAGAGCGGGTCGGCGGGTTGAGCGTCATCGATCGATCCTCCATGTCCAGGACGGCTCCGGGAGCCCACGCGGGCGGCCGGTGGCGGCCGGCGCTCCGGCAACCGGGATGGACGTTAGGTGTGCGAACCATATGTCGGAATTGCTTCGTTTCAAGTCTGTGAGAAGTCACAATACGGTCGGTACGTTTGTTGTTCGCCGTGGTAACGAAAATAGGCTCAGGTTCCGAAAGTCGACTCCGTCATGGGTTTTCGGCCCGATTTCGAGCTCGGAGGGTTCCGAGCCGCGCGGCCGACCCTGCGGAAGTTCCGTTATCGGAGCGTTATGCAAAGTTATCCAAACGAGATAGTTGTGGTGTCTGTCGTGACACCTCCGTCGTCCAACATTGAGTCAGCGAGAAGAAACTACGAGAATCAGGTTTGAAGATCAGGCAACCCCCACGTGACGGGGGTGGTTTTTTCGTGTCAAACTGTGGTGTGACGTTCGCGCTGGCCGAAGCAGGATCTGCAGTCGACACGGACACGGGAGAGCTGACGGTGCAACCGTATTTCGCCCCGGTCTGTCGGCTGGACAACGGCGCGCTCGCAGCGATCGAAGTTCAACTGCGAGGTCCGCAGAACGGTCCGCTCGCCTCCGCCGACGCGCTCAAGCGCGCAGCGAGAGCAATGGACGCCAAGCGGGAACTCGACGCCCTCGCGTGGGGAGTGGCTCGGATCAATCAGTCGGTGCGGTTGCCGATGCTCGTCTCCATGGACGTCGACTCCCTTGCTGCACTCGATTCCGCCACCGAGGAACAGTTGCGCCGCGACATCGTGGTCGTCACCGAGGCGGCACTCGTCGACAGTCCGGCCCGCACCCTCGCCGCGATCGACAAGGCCAGGCGTGACGGCAAAGTGGTGGCCGTAGACGATGTCGGTCGTCGGCCGCAGTCGATGACCCTGCTGCCGCTCATCGAACCCGATGTGATCATCCTCGCCGGATCGATGGTCTCCCGGCGTCCCGATCTCGCCACCGCACGGACCGCTCATGCCGTCTCGGCTCAGGTGGAACGAACCGGCGCGGTGGTGGTGGCCAGCGGAGTCGACACTGCACTGCACCGCACTCGCGCACTCGGACTCGGAGCGACCTACGGGGTGGGTGAGCTGTATCCGGCGGCCGAGACCAGCGAGGAGCTCCCCGCGGACGCCGCGGAGGTGATGCCGCCGTTCCCGACCTGGAGCACGCCTGCTGTCGCCGCCGAGTCGCCGTACGCCATCGCGTCCGCAGGAAAGACAGCCACCCGCAGCACCAAGCGTCTACTGGTGGCGATGAGTACGTCTCTCGAGATGCAGGCTGCGGCCGCAGGGCCGGAAACGTTGGTGCTCGGTACTTTTCAGCGAGCAGAGCACTTCACCTCGACCACCCGTGCTCGTTGGGTCTCGATGGCCGAGCGGATCTCGTACGCCGGCGTGTACGGCGTTGGCATGGGCTACGTACAAGAGGGCGGCATCATGCATGCGCCCCTCGACCCGACGGATCCGCTCGTGGAGGAGTGGAACGTGGTGGTGTTGGGTCCGCACTTCTGTGGAGTGCTCGCAGCGATCGATCTGCACCGCGGCGAAATCGACGCCGATCGTGAGTTCGACTACGTGATGTCGTACGACCGCGCGACAGTAGTTCGTTGTGCGCGTGCGATTCTCGCGCGTTTCTGACACGACGACGACCGCGTTCCCGGACGGAATGTTTCGGGCAGCCATGGCAGGGCATACGGCACAGCAGGTAATGAAGTAGTCCGGACTGCCGCATTGCTCAGGCCCCGTGCGTTGAAAAAGCAGCGTACGGGGCTGCCTGAACAGTTACCGCGCCGACGAAGCCCTGTCCACCAACTCCTGCGCGATGTCGCGAAGCTTTCGGTTGGTGCCCTGCGATCGGTCGACGAGCAGCGCGAACGCCGCATCCGCGCTGATGCGATGCGTTGCCATCAACATTCCCTTGGCCTGTTCGATCGGTGCTCGCTGCGAGAGCGCCCGTCCGATAGCGTCCGGTAGCCCGAAGTCGGTTGCGTTCGCTGCGGTCATGCAGACATTGTTGCGCGACTTGCTCCGGCGCAGGTCAGACCCGAGAAGACGCGCCGAAAAACCGTCGAACAGAGTTGCCCACGTTACCGACTTCGTAGTGTTCCGTGACCGCGGTGTTACAGAGCTTCGGCGCTGTCAGGCCGCGGGATTGGACAGCGGCCGTCCGATCAGGAACTCGAGAGTGCGGTAGGCGTCGGTCCGCCGCCCGTTGCTCGCATTGTCGTGATACGCGGCACCGGCGACGACCACGCCGACCGGAATACGGCCGGACTCGATATCGCGCGCCGTCTGCTCGGCGCAATTGCGCAACACCGGGCAGTCGGCGCACAACCGCCATGCCTTCTCTGCGCGCTTGCGTCCGTGCCGAGGAAGTTGTTGCGAGTCGTAGGCATCCATGTCTTCGATGCACGCACCCTTGAGGCGCCAGACCTGGTCATCCGTCATCGTCATGATCCGTTTCGCGTCGTGCCGATCGTTCCAGGACCCATGTTCCCCGTCACGCGGAACTCGAAACACCCAAATGCCTTGCGCCGCCGCAGGCCCGCCGGGTCAGACCGTACGACGAGCGGCGACCCTCGACGCTGCGGCCGCCGCCGCGATGGTCACCAGTGCGCCGAGCACGATGGCAGGGCCTTCACCGGGAGCCAGGACACCGCTCTGCGCGCCGAGTGTCACGGCCGAGACCGGAACGCCCAGCTGGGCTGCCGCGAGTATCCCGAGTCGGGTGGGCTGGCCGGTCAGGCGCATCGCACCGTGCACCGCGATGGCACCGAAGCCCAAGACGAGCCCCAGCACGATCATCTTCGGGTGACCGGCGAGGGCACGTAGATCGAGGGATGCACCGAGCCAGACGAAATACAGTGGTCCCAGAAATCCTTCGGTGACGGCGAACAGTTGTTTGGCAAGGCGACGCGGTTCTCCGATGGCGGCAATCGCCAGGCCGAAGCCGAAGCCGGCCAGCATCACCGAGGCGTGGGTGTGGACGGCGAGTGCCGCGAGGCCGAACAGCAGAACCAGGTTCAGTCGCAGTTCGAGCGCGAGTTTGCGCTGAGCAGACACCCGATGCACGCGCCGGCGCAGTCCCGAGATGTCGAAGTGTCGCAGGACGACGAAGATCACCGCGGCAGCGAGCAGAACCGTCGCAGATCCGAATGCGGCCGGCCCGGCCCGCTGTGGATCGATCACGAGGGGCAGCGCGACGATGCAGACTGCATCGGCGAGCGCGATCTGCGGCAGGAGGGCCATCAGGCCCGGAGCGGTCATGGTGGTGGACTCGACGATCGGCATGATGACAGCGGCCGAGGACGACGCCATCAACACCGCGTACAGACCGAGATGAGGCGGATCGAACGCTGCCGAAACGGCCCAGCCGAGCGCGGTTGCGAGCAGCCCGACGGCCACCGCCCGAGCGGCACCGACCCCGACACCGATGCGCAGTCGCGGGTCGCGAATCGGTACCTGACTGCCGGCCACGAACATGACGAGCGCAAAGCCCACCTGCGCGAGGAAGCTCAGCGTCTGCTCGCTCGGGTCGACAACGCCGAAGCCTGTGTAACCGAGTGCAATTCCGGCGACGAGTTCTCCGATGACGACGGGTATCCGAAGCCCGCGTGGAAGCGCCAGCAGTGGGCCGAACAATCCCACCGCGGCACACAGGGCGAGCGTCTCGAAGGTCATGCGCCCGCGCCGGTGTCAGGCAGAGTTCAGCGTCGGGCGTCGACTCGACGGTAGCGCCGACGCAACGAGATCACGAGGGTGCAGCGCCCCCTGCTCGGTCATCATCACCCGCATCCGATACTCGACCACACGCAATTGCGCAGCCAACGGGCTACGCATCAACGCGAACTCGTAGTCCGTACCGGCGGAGCGGAATTCGGTGTCGAGATCGGTCATGTCATCGTCTCCTCGGATGCAGGGAACACAGCGGCAAGCGAGTCGGCAATCGTCCCGGAGGTTTCGATCACGGTTGCACTGGGCCAGGGGCGTCGGGCACCGGCCATGGCGTCGTACACGGCCTGCGACGCGTCCGAAGCGCCGCGTGGACGGGTCGTAATACGTTCGAGCGCAATGTGTTCGGGCGTTCGGCATTCGATCTCGACAAGATCGCTGTGGGTGCCGGCGGCCAGTTCGAGCGCGTGCTCGCGCGACTTCTCGTCGTTCCACGAGGCGTCGATGACGACCGAACGGCCCATCCCAACCTGCTCGCGCGCCCGGTGCATCAATTCGGCATAGGTGGATGCTGTCTTCTCAGAGGTGTACAGCCCGCATCCGACTGCCGACGGATGCGGAGACCGTGGATCGACCCCCGCGCTCTCCTTGCGCACCACATCGCTCGACAACACCACCGCCCCGGTACGTTCCGCGAGTGCGGCCGCCACCGTGCTCTTGCCGGTGCCGGGCAGGCCTCCCACCAACGTGATGGTGATCGAGGACGCCAGGTGGTCCAGCGCGAGTCGCATGTGGGCGAGCGCGTCGGTCTGCGAGGCCGCATGACCCTGATGAAAGCGAAGGCAGGCGACCTTGGCGCGAACCGTTGCGCGGTAGGCGATGTAGTGATCGATCAGAGAGCAGGGAGGATCGTCCTCGGTCGCCTCGAGGTACGACGCCACCAAGCGTCGAGCTGCGTCGGGGCGTCCCTGGAATTCGAGATCCATTGCCAAGCAGGCGACGTCGTCGATTCCGTCGAGGAAGCGAAGTCGGTCGTCGAAATCGAGACAGTCCAGTATTCGTGGGCCGTCCGGTAGGCAGAAGATGTCGTCCGAGAGAAGGTCCCCGTGTCCGTCGACTATGCGGCCTCGCGAGATCCGGTGATCGAACAGGGCCGCACGGCCGGCGACGTAGCGAAGAGATAGATACTCGAGTTCGTCGACGAGTGCGGTGTCGAGGACGCCGACCGCAAGTGTGCGCAGCTCACGAATGTTGTTGCGCCATCGCTCGTCCAGAGCGCTCTGCCGGCCCTCGTCGTCGATGCGGGTACTTCGGGGACTGTTCCGATGGGCGACCGCGACAGTCTGTGCGACGAGGTCGACGACGGTGCCGATATCGTCGCCTGCCGCGGCGCGGGTGGACAAACGGGTCGAATCGGGGAGGCGTCGCATCTTCAACAGTGGTTCGGCGGGCCCGCCGCCAGGATCGGTGAGCTCGGCGATACCGATATATACATCGGGCGCGAATCGGGAATTCAGTACGAACTCGCGGTCGCATGCGGTCCATCGGGAATCGACGGTACGGAAGTCGAGGAAGTCCGTCTCGATCGGCTTCTTCATCTTGTAGGCGACATCACCGAGTAGAAACACATAAGCGCTGTGCGTTTCGTGGACCTCTGCGGTGCCGACGACCGCCGGGCCTGTTCGGTCGCAATCAACTACTGCAGGCATGAAACATCCTTCGATGGATTTGGGGGAGAACAAGATCGACGGCACTACCGCGAAGGATGGTCGCGGTCCTGTAGAAAGTGTTGCCAGTCCCTGTCCCACTGCCGCATTCGTGAACGTTCGCCGGCCCTGGCGGTGAGATACACCAGACCACCGACGACGACTGCACCGAGGAACCACACGAACACGGCCGTGGCAGTTCCGTTGACGACGGCACCGGCGGCGGTCTCGGGAGCGCGTACGCGGTTTCCGTCCGCATCGCGCCAGATCGGAGTCGTCTCACCGATCTGCACAGCGGACGGCACCTGGGCCGATCCCGACCGGATGGAGCCGTCCGGCGCGCTCCACTGCACAGTCGCGGTACCGCTGGCGGGCACGGCACCGTCCGTCTCGGACCGCTCGGTCCTGACGGAGTCGATCACTCGGGCATCGACTCGAACGTATTCTGCGCGTTGCTGCTGCGCGCGCAACGACAGGTCGCTGTACGTCACCGAACCGATCGTCGCTGCCACGGGAACCAGCAGTAGAAGCACCGCGATCCCGACGGCGAAAGCCGCTCGTTCGATCCTGTCGGGCAGCCGCACCAGTGGATTGGAGATCCACGGACTGTGTCGCCACCACCGGTGCGCGAGTTCCGAGAACATGACCGTCACCTACTCCCACCCGAAGTGCATTCGTTTCCTACGAGTCTCCGGCGTCGGGCAGTGGATCCGTAAGGGCACAAGGTCCCGATGAGCCGGGGGCTGTCGGCAGTTCGAGGACTCAACGCACCACGAGAATCGGGCAGCCCGACGCATGCACCAGCGACTGGCCGACCGATCCGGTGAACGGACCCGTCCATGGCCCTGGCTCGCGGCTGCCGACCACGAGGAGGTGTGCGGTGGCCGATGCGAGTCGAAGCTCGTGCTCCGCGGACGCGTCGAGCAGATGCAGGTGCACGTCGACTGTGGGATGCATGGACTTGGCAGCGTCGAGGCGTCCGCCCAGCCATTCGAGTGCTCGGATTTGTTCCAGCTCAGCGTCGTTCGTGACAGGCCGACGGTGGGGCGATCCGACGTGCAGCGCGGTGAGTGGGACCTCGAGTGCATCGGCGAACCAGAAGGCCGCCTCGATCGCTCGGGTACACGAGTCGGAGTGATCGACGCCGACGACAACCGGAGAGGTCGGCGTGAGATCCGCGCGCTGGGGACGCCACACCAGGACCGGGCACGACGATTCTTCGACGATGCGAGTTGCGTTGCGGCCGAACAGCACATCTCGGATCGGGCCCGATTCACGACCTCCGATGACGATCAGATCAGCAGTGTGCGACAGCGCGCCGAGAACGGAGGCGATGGGATCGTCCGTCAGAATCGAATCGATTGCGATGCGGGGGTCGAGACCGAAGAGTTCACGGCGAGCCGATCGGAGAAGGCGTCGACCGTGCAGTCGCTCCAACGACCGGGCCGATTCGCGAGAGGTGAGTGCGTGCACGAGCCGAATGCGCGCGCCGGTGACAGAGGCAAGGCCCGCGGCCCAGGACAGGGCGTCGCGGGACTTCGATGTGCCGTCGAGCGCGACGACGATGTCACCCCAGTTGGTCTTCGCCCAGAAGCCGGGAGCGACCGGGTTGTCCGTGGGTCGGTGTCGCGGCTCTGCGTTCACCATGACCGGCCTGCCATGGGCGGCAGGGCGCGGCGTATCTCCGCCGAGACGGTCTTCAGATCGTCGTCGATTGCTCGTTCCGCTTGCAGGCGCTCGAGTTCGACACGGGCACGATTGGACGTCAGTGGGAACAGGTGGCCGTGGACGCGCGCGGTGGCGTACAGGCGGTCGTAGGTGGTGCGGACTGCGTCGTCGACGACTGAGCGCGTCAGATCGGGGAACCTCGCGGCGAGCATCGCGGCAATCGATGTCAATTCGTCGTGCAGCAATTGGGTGGTCGGTGGTGCGTCGGTGATGGTCATGAAGATCGGCTACCTCGCGCTCGTGGAGATGGAGTGCTCCTCCCCTGAGCGTTTCCGGCGCGGCTCGTGCGATGTAGGGCCTTTCGTCGGCTGGCCGGTTATCGAAGGGCCCTCATAGGGCCGGGCGATATCGAGATCAGCTCAGAAAGACCGCGTCGACGACGACGTATCCGGCCACGGCGAACACGAGGTAGGCGAACAAACGTTGTAGCCGCGCGGTATCGACTCGACTTCCGAAGTGCGCGGCCACGAGAGAGCCGACGATCGCGGTGCCTGCGAAGGCGAGGGTGATCGACCAGTCGATGGTCGTACCACTCAGGTGTGAGAACAGACCTGCGACGGAGTTCGCGACGATGATGACCAGTGAGGTTCCGACAGCGACCGACATCTCTATGCCGAGCATCAGCACCAGTACCGGAATGATCAGGAAGCCACCTCCGACGCCGAACAGCCCGGTCATGAATCCGACGGCAAGACCGGCCGGAATCGAACGTGGCGCGCAGCGTCTCCAGTTGATACCCGATGTCGATGTCTTGCAGGCTGTTCCGATATCTCCCCGCTCGGCGAGCATCCGCGCTCCTGCGGCAACCATCACGGCGGCGAAGCCGAGCAGCAGAACCCTGTCCGGAAGCAACCGGCCGAGTGCACTGCCGGCGAACGTCGCTGGAATGCCGGTCGCAGCGAACACAGCCGCCAGCCGCCATTCGACTCGGTGGGCTCGCAGCTTCGGTATCACTCCCACCGCGGAGGCGGTACCGACGACGATCAGCGAGACGGGGATCGCTTCCTCCACGCCGAGGCCGAGGGCGAACACCAACACCGGGACCGCAAGAATCGATCCGCCTCCACCGAGTAGGCCGAGCAGAATTCCGATCACCGCACCGAATCCGAGCGCCAGCGCCAACGTCATCGTGTGTTCACTCCCATGGTTGCTGTTCTCTTTATACCCCAAGGGGGTACTTGACATACCCTAGGGGGTATTGCACACTGTGTCTACCGCCCCGCGAAATTCGCCCGGAGACAGCCAGATGGAGGAAATCATGATTCTCGAGCAGTACTACCTCGAATGCCTTTCCCACGCTTCGTATCTGATCGGCGACGAGAGCACCGGACGCGCGATCGTCGTCGATCCTCGTCGCGACATTGCCGAGTACCTGGACGATGCGGCGAAGTACGGCCTCACGATCGAGGGCGTCGTCAACACCCACTTTCACGCAGACTTCGTCTCGGGTCACCTCGAATTGGTCGACGCGACCGGCGCGTGGATCGGCTTCGGTGAATCGGCCGAGACCGACTACCCCATTCGAAGACTGCGCAACGGGGAACGTCTGTCCCTCGGCGAGGTCGAACTCGAGATCTTGTCCACTCCGGGTCATACCTGGGAGTCGATCTCGGTCTTGGTTCGCGAGCATCCCGGGGCCACCCCGACTGCCGTGCTCACCGGAGATTCCCTGTTCATCGGCGATGTCGGGCGACCCGATCTCGTCAATCTCGGGGACGGGTCCACCACCGACCTTGCCAGAGCGATGTATCGGACGGTGCACAACACACTGCTGACGCTGCCCGACGAGGTCGTCGTCATGCCCGCCCACGGAGCCGGCTCGTCCTGTGGCAAGAACCTGTCCACCGAGTTGACCTCCACCATCGGCGAGCAGCGGGCGACCAATCCGTCGGTGCAGCCGATGACCGAGGATGCTTTCGTTGCGCTGGTCACCGAAGGTCAACCGGCGGCGCCGTCGTACTTCTCCGCCGACGCCGCGATGAACAAGCAGGTGCACCCGCTGCTGTCACCGAGCCGCACAATTCCTGCGCTGACACCGGAGGAGGTCCGAGGCGAGCTTTCCGCCGGCACCCGAGTGCTCGATGCGCGGAGTGTGGACGACTTCGCGGCCGGCCATCTTCGGGGATCGGTCAACGTGGGTTTCGACGGTCGCTTCGCCGAGACCGGCGGCATGGTCGCGGAGATCGGCGGACGCATAGTTCTCATCGCCTACCCGGGGGACGAGCAGGAAGCCGCGCTGCGGTTGGCCAGAGTCGGCTCGGACAACGCGATCGGCTACCTGGTGGTGGACCGAGACGGAACCTTTTCTGCGGAGCTGACCGAACTGGTCGAGACCGCTCCACGCACCACGGTGGAGCAACTCGACGCCATGCTCGCAGCGGACGAAGTGACACTGGTGGACATCCGCAATCCGGGTGAACGTGACCTCGGCACGATCCCGGGAGCGACGCCGATACCCCTGGCGCAGCTGCGAACTCGACTCGAGCACGTTCCGACGGGTAAGCCGATCGTGGTGCACTGTGCAGGCGGCTGGCGTTCGAGTGTGGCCGCATCCTTGCTCCGTGCACAGGGATTCGAGGACGTCTCGGATCTGCTGGGTGGCTACAACGCCTGGGCCGACGCCCACGTTCCGGCCTGACATTTCACCGAATCGTAGAGGAGAGAATCATGTGTTATCCCGTCACTTGTAACACCTGCAACAAGACCGGCTGGGGTGGTTGCGGCAACCATGTCGACGACGTCATGGCCACGGTGTCCGTAGCCGACCGCTGCACCTGCGGTGAGGCATCAGCGTCACCCGTCTCGGAGCGTCCGAGCATGCGGTCGTTGTTCGGTCGCTGAATCACCCTGGGCAGCAGGGACCTTGTGCCCTAGTTCACGCGGTGCGCTGCGGACAAGCTGGACCGATGATATCGACAACGCGGGTGGCCACCGAACGCACTCGACGCTGGCCGTGGCTCGGCGCAGTCTGCGGAGGTGCATCGATCAACGCGTTCGGTGCCGCGATCGGATTGGTCTCGGGGGCAATCGATCCGAGTCCTTACGTGCAGGGGACGTTGCCTGTCACGCTCACAGCGCTCTCACTGGTGTTGGTCGTCGGCATACCGATGGGGCTTGCTGCGGCGTCTGCCTTCGCAGGCGGCGGACGGTCGGGCCCGATGGCTCACATCGCCGGCGTGCTCCTTGTGGCCTGGATTGTGGTTCTAGCGGCCGTGACCGGTGAGACGAGTTGGCTGCTGGGATCGTTCGGTGTGCTGGGTCTCGTCATTGCTCTGCGCGGTTGGCGGATGACGGTTGCCGCGGGAAAGTCCGCGTATCTGTTGTCGGACGACGTATGAGGTTGCTGATCTGCACCGCGGGTGGGCATGGCGCGACCCACAGTCTGGGCCAGGAAATGGGTCGAGTCTTCGAGCACGAGGGCGTCGACGTCGACATCCAAGCCCCGGAATCCGTGACCCGCGTGGACGGTTACGACGCGGTGATCATCGGCAGCGCCGTCTACTCCGATCGCTGGGTTTCGGCCGCGAAGGCTCTGGTCGACAGGGTGTCCAGGTCCGACCATCCACCCGTCTGGCTGTTCTCCTGTGGACCGCTGCACTCGAGCGATCGGCCGGTCAACGTCACCTCCGACGCGGCACACGCGGTGTCGGTGTTGCATGCCATCGCGCACCGAACGTTTCCCGGAAGGCTTGATCCCGAGAAACTTTCGGTGGGGGAGCGTCAGATCTTCGACAACTCCGGAGCGGTCGCCGGAGACTTCCGCGACTGGGTGCTCGTATGCAACTGGGCCCGAGAGATACTCGCCTGTCTCACGGCTGGGACACCGGGCTCCTGACCTTCTGGGACGTTCCTGCACCCAGACGCTGAGCGGACGGGCAGACGTGCTCGTGAATCTCGGCCGCCAGCCGCGCCACGGACTCCGTCAAGACGGTGTTGGCCTCGATCATGTCCTGGAGTAGCGCGGTGTTCGAAAGTGTATGTACGGCAACCTCACTGCTCACCGAGTCCGCGCGTTTCGCGGAAATCAGCAGAATCGCTCCCTGTAGTCCCGCGATCATCGACAGGAACAGGTTGAGCAGAATGAACGGGTACGGGTCGAATCCGTCGCTCTGGTTGTAGGCGGCCCACAGTGTCATGGTGCCCAGGAACAGGAACACGAACGGCCAGGAGCCCATTCCGTTTCGGACGTAATCCGCCGCCCGCTCACCGGTGGTCAGTGCGTCACCGGTTCGGACCCCGGGGTGTCTTCGCCACAGGTTCATTGCTCGCAGGTGTTCGATCGGGAGTGTGCAGCAGTATCCATGCTGCCGAGTGTTCTCCAGGTCGTCCACCAGTGCCAGGGACGAAAGCCCCTGCTCCTCGGGCCTTTCTGCTCCCGCCCTGTCGGTTCGGGATACATCCCGAACCTGCGGTGACTTCCGGCCCTACATGCCGAGTGTCGCAGCGCCGACCATCGACAGTGTGCATTGCTCGATGGTCGAGAACGGCATTGGTTTCGATAGTTGGAGGAAGTCCACGATGAAAGCTGCTGTTGTCACCGAGTTCGGCGGACCCCTGGTCGTCAAGGACATCCCGATTCCGGAACCGGCACCCGAGCAGGTGCTGGTGAAGATGGAGACGTGCGGGGTCTGTCACACCGATATCCATGCTGCGCAGGGGGATTGGCCGGCCAAGCCGACCCTGCCGTTCGTTCCCGGGCACGAAGGCGTCGGAGTGATCGAAGCGGTCGGATCCCAGGTGTCGAAGGATCGAATCGGCGAGCGGGTCGCGATCGCGTGGCTCGGTTCGGCGTGCGGCGAATGCGATCATTGCGTATCGGGCTGGGAGACGCTGTGCGAGAAGCAGCAGAACAGTGGCTACTCGATCGACGGGGCATACGCCGAATACGCTGTGGCCCATGCGAAATATGTCGTCCGCGTTCCCGACGGCATCTCCTCGTTCGATGCCGCTCCGCTGACCTGCGCCGGCGTCACCACGTACAAGGCGGTCAAGGTAGGTGGCGTCACCCCGGCACAGCGTGTGGCCATCTTCGGCGTCGGCGGACTCGGTCACATGGCAGTGCAGTACGCCAAGATCGCCGGAGGATTCGTCACCGCCGTGGACATCGAGGACGAGAAGCTCGAACTCGCTCGTGAACTCGGCGCAGACCACACCGTCAACTCGGCGACGACCGATCCGGTGGAGGCCATCCAGGAACTCGGCGGAGCCGACGTCGCCATCGTGCTGGCCGTCATCCCCAGCGTGTTCGATCAGGCATTCCGGTCCTTGCGCCGCGGCGGTCGGCTGGTGTGCGTGTCCATGCCCGCGCACGGTGTGTTCCCGGTTCCGATCTTCGAGACGGTCGTCGGCGGAATCTCCGTCCTCGGTTCGATCGTCGGCACCCGAAAGGATCTGCGTGAAGTGTTCGCTTTGCACGAGGCCGGGCGGACCACGGTATCTGCCGTCTCGCGCAAACTCGACGAAGTGAACGAGTGCTTCGACGACCTCATGGGTGGCCGCGTCACCGCTCGTCAGGTGTTCGAGTTCTGAGCGCGCACGGCCCCGATCTCGGGTCGATGTTCCCGTAATGTTTGAAACGCCGTAGGGTTCGGAAGGGCAGACACGTGCTCGATCAGCATGTGTGCTCACTACGAATCGAGCAGCGATGCACGCGGAGAACCCCGCCCCGGAGCAACCCGTCACCGACGAGTTCGACGACGATTTCGCCGCCGCCCTTGCCGGGCTCGGCCGGTTGGCGATGAGCACGATGTCGCTACCGGAAACCCTCTCGCACGTTGCGGAATTCGCGGTGCGGGCAATCCCGGGTGCCGATGGAGCCGGGTTGACGTTGTTGCATCCCAACCTTCCCGCGACGATCGTGGCCAGCGAGGATTTCGTCCGTGTGGTCGACGACATCCAGTACGGACTGGGCCAGGGTCCGTGCATCACCGCAGCGAAGGAGGGCATCACCGTTCGGTCGGGTTCGCTCGACGCCGATCCGCAGTGGCCCGAGTTCGGACCTCAGGTGGGCCGGCTGGGTGTGCACAGCGTGTTGTCGCTGCCGTTGATCACCAAGTCGGTGGTACTCGGCGCGATGAATGTCTACGCGCACAAGCCGAATGCCTTCGACGATCGAGCGGCCGAACTGGGCGAGTTGTTCGCCGTGCCCGCGGCGATTTCGGCTCAGAATGCCCGTGCGTTGGACAGTGCAGTGCAGCTGACCGAGCAACTGGAAAAGGCATTGGGCAGTAGAGCCGTGATCGATCAGGCCATCGGCATACTGATCAGTAGAACCGGATGCAGTGATGCCGAGGGGTATGACAAGCTTCGCGACATCAGTCAGACCGAGCACAAGAAGATCGCTGTGGTGGCCCATTCCATGGTCGCCGAGGCGATGAAGGTGGCACGCGCGCGTCGCCGACGCACATAGACCGGACAAAAGCGCGTAGCGTCGACTATGCGGGTGCACTCGAGGCATGGACTCCGACTTTGGCCTCGCGCCTGCACCGGACGATGGAGATCCATCGTGGCAGGATTCACGGAAGAATCGAACAGGCGGTCGGGCCGCACGGGATTCTCGATGAAATTGCAGCCTCGTCTGCTCGCCGATCTGGCGCGATTGACCACAGCACTCGACAGCTCCACCGTCGACCTCGCACAACTGGTGGACCGACTGTCCGCGGATATCGACGCGGCCGTATCGGCCGTGGTCTCGATAACCCTCACCGTGATCGTCGACGGTGAGTACTTCGAGGTGTCGGCATCGACCGGGAACAGTGCCGACCACGAGCCGGCATCATCGCTCAGGCTCACCCTCACCGACCCGCTCAGCATCGGGACCGAGAAGTATCTGCTCATTCTGTCCGGCACCGCAGGCGCTCTCGTGGACTTCGCCGCCGATGTGAGTTTCACCCTCGGACTCGGCGGCGACTCCGCAGTTCTCGATCGACACCTGCGCGGTGCGGGCGAAGAGCGGTCCGCCTACGCGCTCGCTTCGGTGAGCGAAGTGAATCAGGCGATCGGAGTGCTCATCGCCGGCGGGCGCAGCGCGGCGGAAGGCCGTGCCGAACTGCACCGATTGGCAGCGCAATCCGGGACGCCCACAGCCGAAGTGGCTCGAAGAACCCTGCGTGACGCACGCGGATGGTTTCCGCCGCAGGGTTCCTGACCCACAGTGTCACCGCCGGGATTCAGCGGAAACGATGCTCGATGACGCTGCGAGGCAACTGCAATGGGCTCGGGTAGGCCACGAGAACCCTGTTGCCGTCCGGATCGCACCCGTCGACGAAACTGACTCCGTCGGCTGTGTGGGCGTACGTGGACGGGTAGTGCTTGCGGAGCCGAGCCCCGATCTCGTTGAGTGACTCGGCGCGTTGAGCCGACCACATGATCTCGCTGACTCCCAGAGCTGTCACCGGTCGCGGCAAGGACAGTGGGTCGGCGTGCAGATAGATCTGAAAGCCGTTTCGCGCCAGCAACAGTGCGGCGTCCGCTTCTCGGAGGGAGACGGTGAACTCGAACACCGAGCAGTAGAAATCGATGGACCGCTCGAGTTCCCGAACCCTGATCAGCGCCGATGCCACGGCCACCGTCGCAATGTGCGACGGTGTGGGCACGGCGGCCCCGCTAGTGATGGTCCCTCGAATGAACCACCAGCACTGGGCAATGTGCATGCTCCGCGCACTGCGAGCTGACAGATCCGAGGAGCAGTCCGACGAATCCGCCGTGCCCTCGGCTGCCGACAACGAGAATCTCGGCGTCATGGCTGGCCTCCAGCAGGACTTTTGCTGCAGAACCCTGTCTCACAACCTGTTTCAGGCCTACGGGCAGATCGGTGCCGAACGCAGCAGCGGTAGCCTCGGCGAGAATCGTCTCGGCGTTCTTCGCGGGCTCGACTTCGACGACGTAACCGGTGTCCATGTACGGCTGGTACTGCCAGACTGTGACTGCCTCCAACGTGGTCGACAAGGCGGTGGCCAACTGCTGCGCACGTTGCAGGGCGAGGATCGACGAAGGTGATCCGTCGACTCCCACCACGATGGGGCGGCCGGTCGGCTCGGTGTCGGTCATGAGGATGGGCCTTTCTCGGGTGATGAACTTTTGTCAACGGCGGAGGTGGAGGGTGAAAGCCGCTTTGTGAGGACACCGATGATGTCTCCGGCCCACTCGTCGACCTCGGCGCGGGATCTGTCGTCTCCGTCGCCGGCGTTGATCATTCGGACCACCGCGCGCTCGAACAACGACAATGTCGATCGATCGAGCTTGCCGCCGAACACCTTGTGTTCGATTGCCCAGGACGCCTCGCTCCACTTCGACTTCGCAGTGGGCGGTGTCCCGCTACCTATGGGTCCGCTGGAGAACAGCCACACCGGCCTGGTCTCGAGTTCGGATTGCTCACGGGCGACGAGCGACCGGGCATCACCGAGCCAGCGGCCCATGTAGACGCCGCTTCCGAGTACGACGGCGTCGTACTCGGCGATGCTGTCCACCTCGGCCGCGTCGCGGACATCGACCGTGGCTGCGGTAGCGGTGTCGGCCAGCCTCGCGGTCAGCGACGAGCCCAACCACTGTCCGAGCTCGCGGGTGGAACCATGACGGCTTGCCGTTGCGATCAGGATGCGCATGATGCCTTCTGCCTTCTTTCTCGAGGTACGGCGTTCGGTCAGCAATGGAGTTGTGCTGTCAGAAGATTCACGGACTTGCGGTACTGAGCGAAGTCGATATCGCCACGCGCGTACCGAGCGGCGAACAACTCCTCCAACGTGTCGGGACCGGTAACGGCGCGCGCTCTTGCCCAGGCGGGAGTGCGAACCCCGGACCGCAGCACTGCGAGCAAACAGAGTGCTGCGACAGCGAAAGCGAATGTGAGGGAGAGTGTCATGCCGGTCGGTCCTGTCGGTGGTTGCTCGTGAGGATCACTGACGACGACTCTGCCGCGCGGGAGCGCCTGGAAACAGGGACTTAGGACCCTCAGCGGTCGCCGAAGGTGTTCGCGGTGAGCGGCCGAATGGATCTGCACCACCGGGGGTTCCGTCGTCCGTCGCCGGTCCCTGCCCATTGGGTACTTCGTACCCTTCCGGGCCGGGTCGACGCATCGCTAGCGTGCAAGTGGACAGCGGAACACCCCACAGAGAAGAGCCTGTCATGAGGAACAATGCATCCCACTACGACCGGGTCGGTCGCTCCTTGCCGTCCGACAGTGATCGGCGTCTGACCCTGACTCCACCGAACGAGAATGACTGGGAAACAGGTGAAGTCGACGGTGCGTGGCTGTCGTACAGTGACGACCTCGACTACGAAGCACCCGATCTCGTCGCTGCCCTGTCGCGGCGGCTCGGTCCGATCGATCGAGTGCTCTATCGCCTCGACGAGTGGCAGAAGGCACCCCGGCGCGTCACCGTAGGCGCACGGAGAATTCACCTGGACGGGTACCGGTTTCAGCCACACCACACACTCGGTGTTCGCACTCGCGACGGCGACAGTGTGACGCTGCTCGTGGTACCGCCGTTGATGAGTGGGCTTGCGGCGCAGGTAGTACTACACGGTGCCGGTCAGCGCGGAAACACAGAGACGGTGCAACAGTTGCTCGGATTGACGTTGACCGACGCATCCGGCAGCAGCATCGAAGACAAATGACAGTTCTGGTCCCGACCGAGGACGGCCGCAGCCTCGAAGTACTCGATACAGGGCCGGTCGACGCGCTTCCACTCGTCTATCACCACGGCACCCCGCAGGGTGCAGTACCGTTCCAG